>JAQSWE010000210.1 GCA_029266795.1 Alphaproteobacteria bacterium
AGAAGTAAAAAAGGCCAAGCTGCTGGCGTTTGCGGGATCCGCGTTTGGTGGAGGAATTTACTTGGGAGGTCTTTCGGAAAAAGATATTCCCGAACATGCGCTGAGACTGTCGAAGGACAGGCCATATCGAATAGAGAATGGCGGCGATGAATTCCTAAGGGAGGAATTTACGAACCTTCTTATAAAATCTGTCCCGTTAGCGCGGCCAAAACCCTAGGAGCACTTTTGTTGGCCGCTCTCGTAGAGGGTTAGGGCACTATCGCTTCTTCGCATTATCCCCTATTATCGTCACAGGCCGCTCTCTTGCGGTCATGGGGCATAAGGGGCAGTTTCATGTTGGCATATATTCTCAGCTATCTTTTCACGCCGTCGGGCCGTTTCCGCCGCGTCGATTACCACCTTGTCGTGTGGTCGGTCACGTTTTTCATCTTCGCGCTCGTCATGGGCGTTTTCGGATATCTGATGCAGAAGGGCCTCGGCGCGCTGATCGCACCCTCCTCACTCATGAAAGAAGCGGAAGGCGGCAGCAGCGAAATGTCGATCGGCACCGATGTGAAAGTCGTCATGATCGGCGGGCTCATCCTCTACATCATGTCGTATGTCGCGGTCATCATGGCGACCATCAAGCGCTTCCACGATTTCGGCATGACCGGCTGGTACACGCTGCTGCTTTATTTCCCCCTGCCGTTGTTCATGCTCCTCGCGCTGTTCCGTTTCATGGACTGGCCAATCGCGGAAATGGTGCTGTCGGCGATCTGGCTGGTCGCGATCCTGTGGTACACGATCAAGCTGATGTTCTTCAAGGGCATCAAGGCCGATAATTTCTACGGCCCCGATCCCTATATCGAAACGCCGCCCTATACAGGGCAGGCGCTGATGATCATCGGCATCATGTTCCTGGTCGCGGTGGGCGCATGCTTTGCCAGCGTCGCGTCGATCAAGCAATTCGCCGACGAGCTCCAGAAACAAAAGGCGCAAGCGGAAGAAAAAGCGAAACCCGCGCTGACGCCCGAGCAACGCGCGGCGCAGCAGGCGGAGGCCGCGAAACAGGCCGAGGCCGACCGCAAGCTTGCCGACCAGCAAATGCTGGCGCGCGCGAATGCGGGCGATGCGGTTGCGCAATACGATATCGCATCGCGCTACTTCACGGGCAGCAATGGCGTTCCGCTCGATTTCACGAAGGCCGGCGCGTGGCTGCAGAAATCGGCGGAGCAGGATCATGCGCCCGCGCAATACAACCTCGGCCTGCTCTATTACGAGGGCAAGGGCTATACGGTGGATAACGCCCGTGCCTATTTCTGGGCGACGCGCGCCAGCTTCCGCGGGCATATTCCGCAAGGCAACGACTACCGCGTGCAGGCCGGCCAGCTGCTGACGCCGGAAGTGCGCGCGCAGATCGAGAAAGCCGCGCATGAATGGAAGCCGGTGGTGAAAGCGCCGCCTGCCGCGCCCGTCATCGCCGCACCGCCCCAACCCGCAACCCCTGCGCCCGCAGCTTCGCCGCAACCCGTGACGCCATGATCAAGACGCAAGCGACAGCGCTCGTGCCCTTCCTGCCGTCGGGTCCCGACTTCGCGCTGGCCTTGCGCTTTTTCGAGACGATCGGGTTTGTGCGCAAATGGGAAAGCGGCGATTGCGTCGGGCTCGGTTTCGGCGGCGCATCGTTCATCCTGCAGAAATACGATTCAAAGGAATGGGCGGAGAACCAGATGGTAGTGATCGAGGTCAAAGACCTCGAGGGCTATTGGCAGGAACTGGACGCGCTCAAGCTGGCCGAGAATTTCGCGGGCACGAAAATCAAGGCACCGACGGATTTCCCATGGGGCCGCGAAATCCACCTGATCGATCCTGCAGGCGTCTGCTGGCATGTGCGGCAGGCAGCATGAAACTGAAGCTCGACAAAGATCAGCTGAAAACCCACGCCAAAACCTATGGCAAAAAAGGCGTCGGCTTTGCGATCAAGGCCGCAATCATTTACGCGGTCATGACAATCCTCGGCCTGATCGGCGGCGGCATCGGCGGACACTGGGCGGCGGATCATTACGTGCTTGCCGCATGGCTCGACTGGGTCTGCACAATCGGCGGGATTGCGCTCGGCGGCATCATCGGTTTCTTCGCGGCGCAACTCATCATCCTCGACATGATGCAGGAAATGGTGCTGGATGCCAGCATCGATGCGGGCAAGGCGGGCTACAAAGCCGCCAAGGCCAAGCTGGCCGAACGTAACGCTCAAGCGGCTGAAAAATCTGCTGAAAATCCCGATAAATTGACATAAATTTTTACCCGTCCTACACTCGTGCATCAAATTCAATCGACCTGACTGCAGGAGTCGCTCCATGCTGAAAAAGCTGTGGGACAAATGGACGGATAAAAACGACGCCAAGCTGCGCGCGCAGCACGAAAAGCGCGATGCCGAACTCGGCAAACCGTCGCAGGCGACGCTCAACAACCGCGCTGTCCATGCCGCCTACAAAGGCTACTGGAAAACGGCGCTCGCCGCGATTGATGACGGCGCGGATGTGAACCAGCCGGTCGACAGCAAGACCACCTTTAACGGCAATGCGGGCAGCTATACTTTCGAGGATAAAATTTCCCTCACGCTCATCGCCATGCAGGAGAAAAACCCTGCGGCGCTCAGCGCATTGCTGGATCGCGGCGCGGATAAGGATTTCATCGCAACGCACAGCACCAACGGGCGGGAGCGCAAACAATCGCTCGCCGAATACGCGACGCTGAACGGGCAGACGGAAATACTCGGCATCCTGATCGAGCGCGGTGTTGTGCAATCGTCGCTCAACCGCGCATTGGCCATCGCCGCGCGCGAAAAATCATACGGCCATATCGTCACCCAATTGCTGGATGCGGGCGCGCAGGGATATGAAGCCGCATTATTCGCCGCCGAAGAAGCGAAGAACAGCCAAGCGATCCTGCTGATCCGCGCGGGACAAAAGAAAAATCCCGAAACAACCGCTGCCCTGCCCGAAGACACCCGTCTTGAAACCCTGACATCGCTGCTGCGCGACGCATCACCCGAACAGCGCGTGAAAATGCTGGAAGCGCTGCAGGAGAAGTTTGCGGCGGTTGCCAATGACGGCACGAAGCCGGAAACGACGCCCGCGTCGAAGCCTGCGAACAAGACCGCATTGCGTCCCTAACCAGCATGTAACCCCGGCGAAGGCCGCGGGTACGGCTTTTTGGGCGGGAAAACCTTCTTCCCTCCCCCCTCTATAATATTGTATAAATCCCCATAACAAGGATTATGGAATTATGAAAAACATCAGCTCGTTCAGAAAACAAACACCCCGCCGCGATCCGAACAGCCCCCCGTTGCATGATCCCGGCCGTGTGCGCCCGCGCCGGTTGCGCCGCAACGCATGGACGCGCAACCTTGTCGCCGAAAACGCGGTGAGCGTGAACGACCTGATCTGGCCCGTCTTCGTGATGGAAGGCGCCAATATCGAAGACCCGATCAAATCGATGCCCGGCGTGTCCCGCTGGTCGCTCGACAACCTGCTGAAGGAAATCGAAGGCGCGGCTACCATGGGTATCCCCGCCATCGCCCTGTTCCCCGTCGTCGAGGCGGAGAAAAAAACCATGGATGGCCGGGAGGCCTGGGAGCCGAACAACCTGATCTGCCGCACCATCCGCGCGATCAAGGATGCCGTGCCCGATATCGGCATCATCTGCGACGTCGCGCTCGACCCCTATACCAGCCACGGCCATGACGGTTTGGTCGATGCCGACGGCTATGTCATCAACGATGAAACAGTCGAAGTGCTGTGCCAGCAGGCGCTGGTGCAGGCGGAAGCTGGCGTCGATATCGTCGCCCCCTCCGACATGATGGATGGCCGCATCGGCGCGATCCGCGATCAGCTGGACGAACACGGCTTTACCAATACCGCAATCCTGTCCTATGCCGCGAAATATGCATCCGCTTTCTACGGCCCGTTCCGCGACGCGGTCAATTCGGGCGGCTACCTGAAGGGCGACAAGAAAACCTATCAGATGAACCCGGCGAACCTTGAAGAAGCCATCATGGAAACCTCGCTCGACATCGACGAGGGCGCGGATATGGTCATGGTGAAGCCCGGCCTGCCCTATCTCGACGTGATCCGCCGCGTGAAGGACGAATTGCATATGCCGACTTTCGCCTATAACGTGTCAGGCGAATACGCGATGCTGAAGGCGGCGGCGCAGAACGGTTGGCTCGACTACGACAAGGCCGTCATGGAAATGATGATGTGCTTCAAGCGCGCCGGTGCCGATGGCGTATTAACCTATGCGGCCAAGGACATAGCAAGGCTGATCAAGGCCTGACAGAACGCCTGTCTTTTATTTTTGTTCCCGTCAAAATTGCCGCTTTTCGGCAATTTTTGATGGTTACCAAATACCGCGTTTGTTCGTTTAACAGGAATGTAATCCCCTCAATTCCGGGGTGACATTACTGAAAGGGCGAACGATGAAAAGACCGGCCATCGAAGACACCGCTGTGAAAAGCGGCAATGCGGAACTCGACCATGTTTTAGGCGGCGGCTTCGCGCGCCACCGCGTTTATCTGTTGCAGGGCTCTCCCGGCTCCGGCAAGACAACGCTCGCGCTTGAATTCCTGCTGGAGGGGATCAAGAACGACGAGACCGTCCTATACCTTACGCTGTCGGAAAGCGAAGCGGAATTGCAGACGGTCGCGGCATCGCATGGCTGGTCGCTCGACAAAATGAACATCTTTGAACTGCTGACGACCGAAGAGGCGTTGCAGGCGGAAAACCAGTACACCATGTACCA
>JAQSWE010000211.1 GCA_029266795.1 Alphaproteobacteria bacterium
CGCGATGCCGACCGGCGTCTCCGGCTCGGCGTTTTTCGAGATTTTCCACAGCCATTCGTCCTTGGGCTCGGGCTTGGTGATGACCTTGCGGAACACTTCGCGCGCGACAGACGCCGCGACTTTCGACGCTTCGCCGGGGGGCGCGATCGATTTCATCTGCAGCGGCTTGCCGCCCGAGCCGCTGACCCATGCGGAGAGCGGCTTGGTCAGGTATTTTACGATTTCCCATGACGGCAGGTAGGCGGTCATGAGGTCGAGGTCCTGCAGCTCCAGCGGGTCGAGGCGCAGATGTTCGGTGATGAGGCTTTTCGCCAGCACGACTTGGATCTTGTACCAGTTGCGCTTGCCGACCTTTAGGATATCGCCGGATTTCACGAGCAGTTTTTCATCGGCGGACAGTAATTTGTCGCCGTTGATTTCCACCCCGCCCTGCTGGATCAGGCGGCGCGTATCGGATTTGCTTTTGCCCGGCCTTGCGAGCGCGACCAGTTCGACCGCGACGATTTCGGGGTCCATGACGGCGAGCGTCGGGATATCGTCGGGCATCTGCCCGCGCGAAATGGTGTTTTCAAACCATTCCGATTCCCATTGCGCGACCTGCGCGCCGTGGTAGCGCGCGACAATGGCACCGGCGAGTTTCAGCTTGGCGTCGCGCGGCTTGTTCGCGATCAGCTTTTTCAGCTCGGCCAGTTCGGTCATCGGCAGGTCGGTGTAGACGCGGAAGTAATCGGAGATCAATTCATCCGGAATGCTCATCACGCGGCCGAATTTGTCGCGGGGTGAGTGCGCGAGGCCGATGTAATTGCCGAGGCTTTTCGACTGCTTCGCCTTGCCGTCGATGCCGGGCGTGATCTGCGTCGTCACGATCGTCTGGGGTTTCTGCCCCATGCGTTCCTGAAAAAACCGTCCCATCATTTCGTTGAACAGCTGGTCGGAGCCGATGATCGTCATATCCGCCTGTACGGCCACGGAATCGTAGCCCTGCAGCACGGGGTAGATCATTTCATGCATATGGATGTCGCGCCCCTGCTCGATCCGCTGCTGGAACATGTCGCGCGAAATCAGGCGGGCGTGGGTGACCATCGACAGCAGGTTCAATAAATCCTGCGACGACAATTTATCCAGCCATTCGGAATTGCGGCGGATCTCCAGCAGGTTGGGATCGTCGAAGCGCAGGACCATGCGGGCCTGATCGATGAACAGCCGCGCGTTGTTTTCAATTTCTTCGCGCGGGATGACGGGGCGCGTGTCGGATTTGCCCGACGGGTCGCCGATGCGCGTGGTGTAATCGCCAATCAGGAACACGACCTTGTGTCCCCTGTCCTGCAGATGGCGCATCAGCCATAAATTGACGGCATGGCCGATATGCAGCGTGGGCGCGGTGACGTCGACGCCGTATTTGATGCGCAGTTTCTTTCCGTCGCGCAGTTTCGCGCGCAGTTCGTCTTTCGAGAAAAACTGGTCGGAGGTGCGCTCGAAGAACGCGAGAATATCGTTGATGGCCTTGACGCTCATGGCGGATCCCATGTCATGAATTGTATTCTAATGCTGGATTGCGCCCGTGTGGGCAAAAATACGCTTAACCCCGGTTGGGGTAATAGTTCGAATAGGGATATGTGCGAACGGCGATTTTCATAGGGATACTATAACACATTTGTTGCAAAGCACAAACGTTTTCATAAAGAAAAAAGACCGGAGGGTTGCTCCGGCCTTTTCGTCCTTATGTCTGATCGTTAAATCTTGGGCGCTTTCGGGGCGGTGGGTTTCAGGCTGTCGAAGAATTTTTCGTTGAAGGCGACGGGTTTTCCCAGCCACATCGCCGCGTCCTTATGATCGACGATCTCGTCGCCCGTGCGAGGATGGATGAGGATGGAAAGCCCCTTCGCATTCAGTTGCAGCCAGCTGACAACCTCGCCGAATGATTCCGGCGTGATGGTGACGCCGATATTGGCCTGCGTATGCGGGCCGACAAGGCCGACGCGGTGGCTGTCCTCGACGGCCCAGGGAAAGTTTTCCCCCAGTTTCTTCGCAACGGCGACGGCATCTTTCTCGCCTTGCGTGCCGGGCTGGAAATAGATGTGGAGATGGTAGGCGGTGGCAACAGGGCCCGCGGGTTCGTTACGGTTCGCATGTAAGTTGAAGTAGTTTCCGCACATGGGCTGGTTTCCTTTTGTGTTGTTGGTTCGTGACAACACAACCCTAGCCAGCGGCATGGCATAGGTATAATATTAAGGCTCAATCTTTACGATAGGTGATTCCTATGATGCCCTCTCCCGCCGATCTTTCCTATTTCGCCGAAGTCGCGACGACCTTGAACGTCTCGCGCGCTGCAGAACGGTTGGGCATCAGCCAGCCCTCCCTGTCGCTCGCCATGCAGCGGCTGGAGGATAGCGTCGGCACGGCGCTGCTGGTGCGCAGCAAGCGCGGCGTGACGCTGACGCCAGCAGGAAAGCAGTTGTTGGTACATGCGAAGCAGCTGATGCAGGCATGGGACGATGTGCGCGCAGGCGCGCTCGCCTCGCAGCATGAAATTCAGGGCAGCTATTCGATCGGCTGCCATCCGTCGATGGGCATGAACCTGCTGGCGCATATCATCCCGCCGCTGATGAAGCAGCACCCGAAGCTCGATATCCGCCTGCGCCACGATATTTCACGCAAAGTTGCGGAGGATGTCGTGAGCATGAAGACCGATATCGGCATCGTCGTGAACCCCGTGCAGCATCCAGACCTTGTCATCCATACCCTCGCTAGTGACGAAGTGACGCTGTGGGTGAAGGAAAAAGCGCGCGACCTGCCGGATGTGCTGATCTGCGACCCCGAGCTGCTGCAAACGCAAGGCATCATGAAGAAGCTGAAAAAATCCGGCATGACATTTTCCCGCACCCTCACCTGTTCCAGCCTCGAGGTGATCGGAGACCTGACGGCACATGGCGGCGGCACCGGCATCATGCCCGCCCGCGTGGCCGCGCGCGCGAAACACAAAATGACCCGCGTGGAAAAGGCGCCGGTATTCCACGACGAACACTGCCTGATTTATCGTGTCGAGAATAAAGGCATTAAAACGATACAGGCGATCAACGGGGCGATCCGCCAGTTTTTCGCAGCCTAGTCCCCGCCGCCCTTCGGCTTCGGCCCGCCGATGTCGATCTCGAACGGGTTTTTGGCTTTCGACTTGGGCTTGGCGGGCGCAGGCGGCGGCACTTCGGGCTTTATTTCCTGTTTGATTTCCGGCGCCTGCTGCGCCGGGTTTTTCGGGGTGTTCTGGAACAGCCAGGGCGACATCGTGCGCCGCCAGGCTTGCAGCATGTCCCAACCCTCATGGGTGAAACCGATGGTGCCGAAAGCATCTTCGCGGTTCAGCTGGCTTGCCTCCATCGTGATCATCGAGCGTTGCAATACGTCGAGGTCCTTGGGCGCGGTCGCGAAGGCGAAGGCGTCCTTGAAGGCGAGCGCGTTAAGGCCGAGCGCGGCGAAGGCGTGTTCGTTCACCGCCATCAGGGCTTCGCTCAGGACATATTCGCGGCTCATGCCCTCCGGCGTCAGCCAGACGTTTTTCTCCGCTTTTCGCCCGTCGCGGCGCAGATGCGCGACACCAAGAATTTTCTCCGGCTCTTTTTTGTCGGTGATTTTCCACAGCCAGTCGTGCCGCGGTTCCGGCGACAGGATGACCTTCCTGAAAACATCGCGCGCCAGCGTCAGGCTCGGCTTTTTTGTTTCAACCGACTTATCGAGATGCTTGACCATTTCCCAGTTGGGAACGTATTTGACCATGAAGTCGATATCTTCCGGCATCATGGGATCGAGGCTGAGCGCCTTCGTCACCAGCGAATTCAGCTTGACGATTTCGATGCGGAACCAGTTGCGCTTGCCGACTTTCAAAATTTCCTGCGGCGACACGACCAGTTTCTGGTCGGGATCTTTCAGCTTCTTGCCGCCAAGTTCCACGCCGCCCTGCTGCATCAGGCGGCGAGTGTCGGATTTGCTCTTGCCCGGGCGCGCCATCTGCACAAGGTCGAGCGCTTCTATCTTCGGGCTGACGAGGCCGAGCACCGGCAGGTTTTCCGGCACCTGCCCGCGCGAGATGGTGTTTTCAAACCAGTCGCGCTCAGCCTCGGCCGCTTCCGTGCCGTGATACCGCTCCACCAGCGCTGTTGCCAGCGCCACTTTCGCGTCGCGCGGTTTCTTGCCGATCATCGCCTTGAAACCCGTGATATCGGAATAGGGAACGTCGGTGTAAATGCGAAAATATTCCTCGATCAAATGGTCGGGGATGCTCATGATGCGGCCGAATTTGTCGCGCGGGCTGTGCAGCAGGCCGATATAGTTGCCCATGCTTTTCGACTGCTTGCCACGGCCGTCGATGCCGGGCGTGATTTTGGTGGTGATGAGCGTCTGCGGTTTCTTGCCATGCTTTTCCTGCAAAAGCCGGCCGATCGATTCATTGAAGAACTGGTCGGAGCCGACGATCGCAAGATCGGATTCCACGACGAGCGAGTCATAGCCCTGCAAAATGGGATAAAGCATTTCCTGCACGTAAATCTCGCGGCCCTGCGCCATGCGCATCTGGAACATGTCGCGCGCCATCAGCCGTGCATGGGTGACGAGCGAGGCAAGGTCCATGAATTCGCGGATATGCATCTTGTCATACCATTCGGAATTCCGGCGCACCTCGATCAGTTTCGGGTCGTCGAAGCGCAATACCATGCGCGCCTG
>JAQSWE010000014.1 GCA_029266795.1 Alphaproteobacteria bacterium
GTACCATCGACCCGCCCAGCACGACCAGCGCCGTGCGCCACAGCATCTTGCGCCCCAGCAGCGAAACGCCAAACATGATGGCAAGGGCAGGAAACAGGAAAGCGATATGGCGGTAGACGAAATAAAACGGCTGCAGGTGGATGCGCTCGGCAACCGCGGGCGATGCCGCCGATACCAGCACGATGCCGATCACGACCAGCAGCAACAATGCGCCGACCGTCCAGCGGTCGACCGACCACCACCACCGCCCGACAATCGATTTATCGGTGCGCTGGTAACTGCTGTCGGCCGTGCGGGACTGCATCATGCGTTTCCTCCGGTTGCGGATTTTTTAGGGGCGGCGGGCAGGGGCTTCAGCGCCTTCACCAATTCGGTGAAGACCTCGCCGCGATGTTCGAAATTCTTGAACTGGTCCATGCTGGCGCAGGCGGGCGACAGCAGGACGACGGCCTTGTCCTTGGTTTCTTCCTGCGCCATCACATGCGCGGCCTCGACCGCCTTGTCCATCGTGCCGCTGCGGGTGAATGCCGTGCCGCTGCCCTGCAGCCATGCTGCCATTTCTTCCTCGGCCTGACCGATCAGGAAGGCATGGCGGACGTTCGACAAATATTTGCTGCAATCCGCATAGCCGCCCTCTTTCGGCTTGCCGCCCGCAATCCAGTAGATGGGATTGAAGGTGCGCAGCGCCATCGCGGCGGCTTGGTCATTGGTCGCTTTGCTATCGTTGATATACGCAACAGGTCCGATAAAGCGCACGATATTCTGGCGGTGCGCAAGGCCGGGGAAACTTTGCATCCCCTTTACGATCAAATCGGGCGCAACGCCTGCTTCGCGGCAGGCGGCATAGGCCATCGCGGCATTCTGCCAGTTATGCTGCCCCTGCAACGCCTTGCAGGTATTGAGGTCGAGAATTTTATTCTTGCCGTCAAACAGCACGCCTTCCTTCGACGCGAAAACGCCATGGGTCAGCGGGCGCACGACCGATACCGCGATAATGCGGCGCTGCGCTTTTGCCTTCAGCCGTTCGTACACGCCCGTGCAGCCGTCGTCATCCATGCTGATGATCGCAACACCGGGGCCGCGGAACATGCGCTCCTTAGCCGCGATATATCCTGCCATGTCGCCATGACGGTCAAGGTGGTCGGGGCTGGTATTGACCAGCAGAGAGATTTGCGGTGCAAAAGTCGTGGCAAGGTCGGTCTGGTACGACGACATTTCCAGCACATAGATGCCGTCGTCGGGCAGGTCGGGCAGCGTCAGCACCGCCTCGCCGATATTGCCGCCCACGGCGCTCGGCACATTCGCTTCTTTCAGGATATGGCCGATCAGTGCGGTCGTCGTCGATTTACCGTTGGTGCCGGTAATGCCGATGGTTTTCGCCTTCGGCTTCGCGCGTGCGAATAGTTCGATATCGCCCGTCACTTCGACGCCGGCGGCTTTCGCTTTATGCACGACAGGGTGCGGTTCCGGATGCGTCAGTGGAATGCCGGGCGACAGGCAGACGAGCGCGATGTCGTTGAAATCGAGATTTGCGGGATCTTTCACCATGGCATTCTTTGCGCCCGCCGCGTCGCGCTGCGCGGGTGTGTCGTCCCAGAGAATAGTGTCGATGCCCGCCGCCTTGCACGCCTCGAAAACCGGCATGCCGGATTTTCCCAATCCCACGATCAGGATGGGCTTGCCGTTCAGTTTTTCTTTCAAGGGGCCAAGGTCGATCATGTTACCTCAACTTCAGCGTCGCAAGGCCGATCAGCGCGAAGATGATCGAGATGATCCAGAAACGGATGACGACTTGCGTCTCCGGCCAGCCCTGCTTTTCGAAATGGTGGTGGATGGGCGCCATCTTGAACACGCGCTTGCCGCGCGTCTTGAAAGATACGACCTGAATGATGACGGACAGGGTTTCGATAACAAACAACCCGCCGATAATGCCGAGCACGATTTCATGCTTGGTGATAACCGCCATCGCGCCGAGCGCGCCGCCCATTGCGAGCGAGCCTGTATCGCCCATGAAAACCATCGCCGGCGGCGCGTTATACCAGAGGAAGCCAAGACCCGCGCCCACCAGCGCACCGCAGAACACGGCCAGCTCGCCGGAATCCCGCACATAATGAATTTGCAGGTATTCCGCGAAAACCGCGTTGCCGACAAGGTAGGAAATAATGCCGAAGCTGGCCGCCGTAATCATGATCGGGCCGATGGCCAGACCGTCCAAACCATCGGTGAGGTTCACCGCATTCGCGCCGCCCACAATCACGAACAGGCCGAAGGGAATAAAGAACCAGCCGAGGTTGAGTAGCGTGTCTTTCAGGAACGGAAAGGCAAGGCTGCTGCCCAGATCGCCCGTCGTGAGGTTCATGACCGCCAGCACGGCGACGAGCGCAATCGCGCCCTCCAGCAGCAGCCGCAATTTTCCGGGTACACCTTTGCTGCCCTTTTTCGTCAGCTTGGCGTAATCGTCAAAGAAACCGATGACGCCAAAGCCGATGAAAACCCATAGCACAACCCACATATAGGGGTTCTTGATATCGACCCACAGCAGCGTAGAGAGCGTCACGGAAAAAATAATCATGAGGCCGCCCATCGTCGGCGTGCCTTTTTTCTTCTGGTGCGTTTCCGGCCCGTCGGATCGGATCGGCTGTTCCGCTTTTTTCGATTTCAGCCAGCGGATGAAGGGAGGGCCGATGACGAAGCACAGCAGCATCGCCGTCATCATCGCGCCGCCGGCGCGGAAGGTGATGTATTTGAACAGGTTGAAAATCTGGTATTCAGCCGCCAGCGGGTAGAGCAGGTTATACAGCATTGCGTTGTTCCTTCGTCCTGTCGCGCGCCACTTGCAGCTCGTGCACGATATATCCCATCTTGCTGCCCGCCGATCCCTTGACCAGCAGCACGTCGCCCGGCTTCACGGCCTCGACGACCAGTGCGGCCAGCGCGCGGCTGTCATTCGCATGGCCGCCGCGCCACGGCTCCGGCAGCGCCTGATAAAGCGCGTCCATCTGCGGGCCGCAGCAGTAGAGCAAATCGATTTTCGCGCGCAACAGCGGGTTCGCCAGATCGGCATGGAGGCGCGGGCCGTCTTGTCCTAGTTCCAGCATGTCGCCCAGCACCGCGATGCGGCGGCCGCCTTCGGCCGGCACCGCCATTTCAAACACGCGGAACGCCGCCGCCATCGATGCGGGGTTGGCGTTATAGCTTTCGTCGATGATGGTGAGCGGCGCTTGTCCTTCTGCGATATTCAGCGAAATGCGGTTGCCGCGCCCTTCGGTCGCTTCCGCATTTTTCAGCGCGTCGGCGGCCTTTTGCAAATTACCGCCCGCCGCCTTGATGATCGTCATCGCGCCGAGCGAGTTCATCACGATATGCTTGCCGGGAATGCCCAGTTTATATTTCACGCGCTCGCCCAGAATATCGGCGGTCACGCGGCTGCTATCGGCATGCAGCGCGCAATCGACAAGGCGCGACTGCGCCTCTTCGTCTTCTTCGCCAAATCCGTAAATCTTGCGCAAACCCTGCTTTTCGGCAGCGGTCTTCAGGCGTTTGAAATGCGGATTGTCGGCGGGTAGCACGGCGATGCCGTCGTCCAGCATGCCGGTGAAAATTTCGGCTTTCGCATCTGCAATCGCTTCGACGGTCTTGAAATGCTCGATATGCGCGGGCTCGATCGTGGTGATCAGCACGAATTGCGGCTTGACCCATGACGACAGCACCGTCATCTCGCCCGCATGGTTCATGCCCATCTCGAACACGGCGTATTGCGCGGTGAGCGGCAGGTTGGCGAGCGACAGCGGTACGCCCCAATGATTGTTGAAGCTTTTCTTGCTCGCATGCGTCTCGCCCAGCGTGCTGAACAAGACATACAGGATTTCTTTCGTGCCGGTCTTTCCCGCCGAGCCCGTCACGCCGACGATCACGGCCTTCGACCTTGCGCGCGCGGCGATGCCCAGGTTTTCGAGCGCCTTGGTCGTATCGGTCACGCGCAGCAGCGGCCAGCTGGGGTCTTTCGGCTGAAATGATTCGTCGACCACCGCGGCGGAGGCACCTGCCTTGAATGCGGCTTCGACATAATTGTGACCGTCGAGCGCATCGCCCTTCAGCGCGAGGAACAGCTCGCCTTTTTTCAGCGTGCGCGTGTCAATCGATACGCCTGTCGCCTCGAAAGCGGCTGTCGCCTTGCCGTTTGTCGCGGATGCTGCGTCGGTCGATGTCCACAAAACCGGTTTATCTGTCATTTCGTCACTTCCAATACGGCATTCTTTGCTTCGGTCACATCGTCAAAGGGCAGGATTTCCTTGCCCACGATCTGGCCCTGTTCATGGCCCTTGCCCGCAATCACCAGCACGTCGCCGGGCGACAGTTTGGCAACGGCGGCGCGGATCGCGTCGCGGCGTCCGGCCATTTCGGTCACTTTCAATTTATCGGGGCAGCCCTTCATGATATCGGCGCGCACGGCGGTGGCGTCTTCGGTGCGCGGGTTGTCATCCGTCACGATCACGCGGTCGGCCAGACGCATGGCAATCTCGCCCATCATCGGTCTTTTGCCTTTATCGCGGTCGCCGCCGCAGCCGAATACGACATGCAGTTTATTCTGCGTATGCGGGCGTAGGGCGTTTAGCATTCGCGTATTCCAGCCGTCCGCGCACGCTCTGCAATTTTTCCAGCGCATAAACCGCGCGCATCTGCATCCCACGGTCATCCGGATCTTCCGCAATCACAAGGCCAAGCGCGCAGAGGGCGTTCGCCGCCTGAAAATCGCCGACCAAGGGAAGTTCCAACTCGTACCGCTCGCCGAACAACTGCAATTCCATGAACTGCCCGCCCGGCAGCGGCTTGCGGCGCACAAGGCGGATGTCGGTGGCATTCGCGCCGAAATCTATCACGCGCAAGCCACGCTTTTCGCAAACGGCCCGCACCTTGCCGGCGTAGTCGCTGTCGGCATTGATGACGGCGATACCGTCGCTTGCGATCATTTCGCTGAACAACCGCGCCTTGGACTCGAAATATTTTTCCATGGTGCCGTGGTAATCCAGATGGTCGCGCGTCAGGTTCGTAAAACCGGCGGCGGAAATCTTCAATCCATCGAGGCGGTATTGATCCATGCCCTGGCTTGAGGCTTCAATCGCCAGATGCGTCACGCCCGCCGCCTCCAGCTCCGCAATTTCGGAATGGAGCGTCACAGGGTCGGGCGTTGTCAATGATCCCGCGCGGTTGATGCCGGGCGCTATGATGCCGATGGTACCCAGCGATGCGGCGGCATGGTCCATCGACTGCCAGATCTGGCGGCAGAAATTGACGGTCGAGCTTTTGCCGTTGGTGCCGGTGACGGCCACGACGGTCTCCATCTGGCGGCCAAAATATGTCGCGGCCATATGGGCAAATCTCTGGCGCGGGTTGGTGTCGGTCACGACGACGGCGGATAGCCCGACGGCGGATAAACCTTCCGGCGCAAGGATTGCCGTCGCCCCACGCGCAATCGCATCGGCGATGAAATCGCGCCCGTCCACCTTGTTGCCGGGGAATGCGGCGAACAGGTATCCTGCGCGCACTTCGCGGCTGTCGGCGGTCAGGCCGGTTATTTCTATTTCGGCGGCACGCGCGCGGTTGCTGACCGTCACGCCGTCCGCATCACCGATCAGTTCCAGCAGACGCACTCTTCGCTCCCTTAATATACGGTGACATTTCGTTCATGATCTCGGCCGAGGTGTCGAGCGACGGCGGAATTTGGTAAAGCGGCGCCATCTGTTCCACGACGCGGCCTACGACGGGCGCGCCGGTCCAGCCGCCGGTTGCGTAGCCAAAGGTATCCGGCGCGGGCTTGGGCTCGTCCAGTATCGCCAGCACCGCATAGCGCGGCTCCCCCATCGGGAAGACGCCGATGAAGGACGACATCAGCGATTTGCTGTCATAGCGGCCGTTCTTGTTCTTCTCCGCCGTGCCGGTCTTGCCGCCCACGTTATAGCCTTCAACAGCAGCCTTGCTGCCCGTGCCTTCGGCGACAGTCAGCTCCAGCAGCTGGCGGATTTTCAGCGATGTCTGCGGCGATACCACGCGGTCGCCGACGGGCGACTGCGGCAGCAGCGATTTGTTTTCTTTCTTCAGCAGCTGCGGCGTCACCATCACGCCGCCATTCACGAGCGCAGCGGTCGCGCGCACGAGATGCAGGGGCGATACCGCGATGCCATGCCCGAAAGACGCGGTCAGCGTGCTGATTTCACGCCACGGATTGGGGTAAAGCGGGAAGCCGCGCTCCGGAATATCGACCGGCACTTGCGCAAAGAAACCCATGCGTTTGTAGAAATTCTTCAGCCCGTCCGGCCCCATCGTCTGCGCCATGCGCGCGGTGCCGATGTTGGAAGAATGGATGAAAATCTCCGGCACGGTCTGGATGCGGTGCAGCGCGTGGTAATCGCTGATCGTGAAGCGGCCCACCTTGATCGGCTGCGTCGTATCAAACGTCGTGCCGAAGCTTACCTGACCGCTATCGAGCGCCGCTGCCGTCGAGAACAATTTGAAGGTTGAGCCCATTTCAAACACGCCAAGGCTTGCACGGTTGAACTTGCCATCGTCGGAAGCGGCAGACGGGTGATGCGGGTCGAAATCGGGCAGCGAAACCATGGCGATGATCTCGCCGGTGTTCACGTCCATCACAACACCGACCGCTGCCTTGGCGCGGAATTTCTCCATCGACGCGGTCAGTTCGCGGTGCAGGATATGCTGCACGCGCAGATCAATGGTGAGCGCAACGGGCTTGTCGCCCTTTTCCAGTTGCGCGTTGCCGAGTTTTTCGATTCCCGCAATGCCGCGCCCGTCAACATCGGTATATCCCGTGATATGTGCGGCAAGATCGCCCGCCGGATAAATGCGGCGGTCTTCATCCTGAAAGCCGAGGCCGGGATGGCCGAGCGCATTGATCGCATATTGCTGGCGCGGCGTGATGTTGCGCTGGATCCAGACGAATTTGCGGCCCGAGGACAGCTTTTTCAGCAGGTCGGATTCTTTTTGCTCGGTCAGGATTTTCGCAAGCTCAGATGCCACCTGTTTCGGATCATCGATCAGCGCGTTATTGGCGAAGACCGACGGCATGGCAAGTGATGTCGCCATCAATTCACCGTTGCGGTCGACGATGGTGCCGCGCAGCGGTTTCGTCAGCGGCTTCACGCCTTCGCCGCCCATGGATGCGGATTCCTGTGCGGGGCGGTCGCGCAGCAAAGTCAGGTCGGTCAGCCGCAGCGAGATCGCAAGATAGCCGAGCACGAAGACGGAGGCTACAAGCACAAGTCGCGTTTTCGCAAGGCCGAGCGTGGTGGAGCGCTCCCCCGGAATATTCATTTTATCGCGTTGAAAAATGCCCGACATGGTTACTGCACCCCCAGGCTTTTCATGAGATCGTTAAAGCCGCGGTTCCGTTGCGGCGGCGGTGTATATTGCGCGGGCGGCGGATTTTTTCGGGGCGGCGGCGCGCTCCAGACGACAGCGGGTTTGCGCGCGGCAGGAGGGGGCGGTGCTTTCCAGACGAGGGATTGCTGCGGCTTACCCTTCACGACGGGCGGCTTCACGGCGGCGGTTGCCGGTTTTGGCGGCGCGGGTTTCAGCAGCGGGGCGGCAGGGGCCGCCGGTGCAGCGGCGATGGCGGGCGTTTCTTCCTGCGGCGCTTCCACGACGGGAACGTCAGCCGCGACTTCGGGCAATGCAGCGGGTGCTTCGGGATCGATCACGGGTCCGGTCGATGCGACTGCGTTTACAGGCCGCTGTTCAAGATCTGAAACCTTGGTGAACTGCTTGCCCTTCAAGGGCGCGAGCTGGAGGTATTGTTTCGAGAGTTTTTCAAGACGGTCGGGCTGGTTCAGGTAGCTCCATTCCGCCTGCAGCACGCGCAAATGTTCGTCTTCCTTGCGCGCGGCGTTTTCGATGCCCGCCAGTTGCGCGCGGCCATCGGTCACGCGCTGGCTGGTCTGGAACAGCATCCCGCCGCAGATCACCGCCAGTACAAGCCAGAGCATCGCCGTTTTACGCATGCAGTGCCTCCATGACGGGTGCCGCCGTGCGGATGCCGTAGCGCAGCCGGGCGGAACGTGAGCGGGGATTGGCAAGAATTTCATCAGCTTGGGGCGACAATCCGTTATTCACTTCGACCGTGAAACTCGCCTTGCGGGTGTCTTCCTTAATCGGCAGGTGGCGCGACACGTTGGATGTGCGGCCGGTTTTCTCTTTGAGAAAATGCTTCACGCGCCAGTCTTCCAGCGAATGGAACGACACGACGACCAAGCGCCCGTCGGTGTTCAGAATCTGTTCCGCCGATTCCAGTGCGCGTTCCAGTTCGCCCAGCTCGTCATTCACGAAAATGCGCAAGGCCTGAAAGGTGCGCGTCGCGGTGTCGATCTTCAGGCCGCCATGCATCGGCAGCACGCTGTGCACGACATTGACCAGCGCTTTCGTCGTCAGGATGGGGCGCGAGGCCACGATTTTTTTCGCAATCGCGCGCGATGCGCGTTCTTCGCCGTAGGTGTAGAGGATATCCGCGATTTCTTTTTCCGGCGCGCGGTTCACCACATCGGCGGCCGATGTGCCGTCGAGGCTCATGCGCATATCGAGCGGGCCGTCATGCATGAAGGAAAACCCGCGCTCCGGCGTCGAGAGCTGCAACGACGATACGCCGAGGTCGAGCACGAGGCCGTCGATCTTGCCGACGCCGTGTTCCGCCAGCAATTCGGTGACATCGCCGAAACAGCCCTGCACGGGGATCAGGCGGCCATCGAATTCTTTTGCCATCTCGTCGGCGCGGGTGATGGCTTCAGGATCGCGGTCGATCGCATAGACTTTGCAGTTTGCGGATTTCAGGATTTCGCGCGTATAGCCGCCCGCGCCGAAGGTGCCGTCGACATAGACGCCGCCGTCGCGCGGCGCCAGCGTTTGCAGAACTTCGCGCAGCATCACCGGGATGTGCCCGCTTGTTCCCGTCGCGGAAACAATGTCGCTAAAATCGGCCAAGGCCTGTGCAACCCCAAAAACATCGGCGCGGCTTTCCGCCACTGCCATTTATTTATTGCTTTACGTCAAATCCGGCTGGCTAAACACCCCTGAAAAACCATGCCTTATTCAACCCCGCTTATAATGTACTTGGGATTGCAGAATCCGTCAACGGAAGCACTGTGCAATTACGGTGCAAATTCGGGTGAATTTTGGCGCAGGCAAAACGTCACGGACGCAAGCTTGCCGGACGGGCGGGCGCTTTCCCCAGCGCATCGACCTCCAGCGGCGGGGGATTGCCGCCGAGGTCGCGCAGTTTTTTGTGCATGTCGGCGACTTCATCCAGGCTGTCGAGTTCGCTGAATTTCTGGATGACCATCGAATTCGCGACGCTCGCGCTGTACCACAATGTCGGTATCAGCCTTTTCTGTTCCTATGAAAACTAACTTAACACCTATCTTAACGCCGTTCAGGGAAGAGTTTACGGATTGCTGCGCAATCCCGCCGGTTTTTTGTTCAGCATCGCGGGCAAAACCTCGTCGAGGCCGGGCGGTTTGCCGCCCAATTCGACCAGCTTGCGGTGCATCGCCGCAACTTCGGCGGTCGAGGACAGGTCGTCGAAGCTCTGGATGCTCGTATGTGATGCGACCGCCGAGGTGCCCGCCGCGCTGCTGCCGCGACCTTCCAGCAGCCAGTCGCGGTGGATGGTCGTCACCTCGCGGGCGAGGAAGTTAAACAGCTTGGTATAGCCGTCATATTTCTCCACGCCGCCGGAATTCATCTCATTACGGCGGAAATCGACGCGCAGGGTGGAGGTGCCGACCTTGTTGAATTGTTCTTCCATGGTTTTACGCCTTCAGTTTCTTGTTGAGCTGGCCGGGCAGCACGTCGTCCAGTTTCGGCGGACGCCCGCCGAGGCTGGTGAGTTTCGCATGCATCTCGGCGATTTCTTCGGTGCCTTCGAGGTCGCGGAAATTCTGCACGGTCATCGAAGAGGTGACGGCGGGAATCTGCGCCATTTCGTAATTGGAATATTCACCGCGCGGCTGCTTGAACTCGATGATGCCGCCGCGCTCGTAAATCGTCGTCAGCTGACGCGCCTTGAAATTGAAGATGCGGCTGATGCGCGCGCCGCCCCATTCCTTTGCCTCCGCCAGATCGGTGCGGGCGAGCAGGGTGCTGTCATCGAGGCGCTTGAAGGTTGGCATTACTTGCCCCCCATGGCCAGCACTTTCGGCTTCGCGGCGGATTGCGGCAAAATATCGTCGATGGCGGGCGGCGTGCCGCCCATCGTGACCAGCCGCTGGTGCATCTCGCGGATTTCGTCTTTTGAATCGATCTCGCTGAAATTGCGCACATCCAGCTGGCTGTGGATGGTGTTGCCGGCGGTGCCGGAAATCCATTCGCGCGTGACGGTCGTCACCTGCGCCGCCTTGAAATTGAAGATGCGCGCGATGCTGCGGTTGTGGTGGTTGGTGGAAATATAATTGATGTTCTGCACCAGCGTATAGGCGTTGTCCTTGTCGAAGCTTTCCGTGCTCATGTCAATTCTCCGTTCAGGGGCGCAGGGCAGGGCCTTTAGGGGTTTTCGCGGCGGGGGCGGGCGTTTGCTCCACATCCTTGACGCGGGTGTTCAGGAACCGCTCCGACGCTGCCGCCGTTTCCAGCATGATGTCGGAAATCTCGATATTGCGGATGATGGCGAAACCCGCGCGCGTGCCGGTTTGCGCCTTCAGCTGTTCAAGGGTCAGTTCCGGATAGCTCTCGCCGATGCCGGCATTGCCGGTCGCAAGGTCGAGTTCAAGGCGGTAAATCACGCGGTCCGGCACATCGTCATGCGCGGGGTTGACCATGTAGAAATCGAATTTCGTCTGGCCTGCCGCTTCCACGCCGATCGGTTCGATCACGGACAGGTTCAGCAGCGTTTCCAGCGCCGCTTCTTTCCGCTTCGCCACATCGCGCACATATTCCGCGCGGATTTCGAAATTTTTATGCGCGACATCCTTGAATTTGTCCATCAGCCGCTTGTGCTGGTCGGGTGCCATCAGCTCGGCACCTGCAATTTCGGTGCCTTCGGCGGCGTCCAGCTGCAGCGGGGTTTTCGCCATGCCGATTCGGGCAACGGCGCCGTGGCTTTCGATGGTGGAATCGATATCGCGCGCCGCCGCTTTTTCCAGCGCCGCATCCACGCGTTTCGTATAATCGGTCGCGCGGATCATGAAGCCTTCTTCTTTTTCCTTGCGGTTCATGTAGCCGACCTTGGCCCATGCGCTGTCTTCCAGAAAGCCGAGATAGATGTATTCCGACGTCACGGCATCGCGGTACAGGCTTTTCACCTGCGCGTTATCGGGCATCATATCAAAGAGCGATTTCAGCTGCGGCACGCGCTTGTCGTCATACTGCGTCAAGGCCTTCACGCGCGCTTCGAAGTCCGACGTATCGACGATATCATCCGACAGCAGCGCGCCGATATCGAACACGGTTTCCGACAGGCTGATGATCGCCATGCCGCTATCCGATACCAGATGCGGCTTTGTTTCGCGGAACACCGCCAGTTTTTCGTCGTAGAATGATTTCAGCTCGGGGTTCAGCAGGAAGCGTTCGCAATCCACGATCAGCTTCGTTTTCTGCTCCGCCTTCTGCTTCATCTCGTCGCCCGTGCGCGCCTGACGGTCGGGGTGGTACATGGCGCGCGCGATGGTGAAGGCCTTGTTCATTTCGTCCTTGGTGGACGTTTCAGAAATGCGCAGCTCGCTTTTGCCGTCCTGCAATATCTGGTTCATGAACGCATAGCGGTCAAAGATGTAATTGACGCCTTCAACGGGATCGTAGTTCACAGTTTTCGCACTCCATTTATGCAGGCAACGCCTGCGGAAATTATACGCCAGAAGGCCTGTAAGCCGGGTTCTGTACCGTCTTGCGACGGCGATAACCATTCGTCTGGGGCGACAGTCTCCTGCCGCCTCTGGCAGCCAACCCGGAAGGCGAGGTTAAAAAACGAACCCGACGATCCGAAGATCATCATGCCTTCCCTATTTGGCCTTGCTCCCGGTGGGGTTTTCCCTGCCAACTTTGTTGCCAAAGCCGCGGTGCGCTCTTACCGCACCTTTTCACCCTTACCGTCTTGCGACGGCGGTATATTTTCTGTGGCACTAGTCCCTGGGGTCGCCCCCGCCGGCCGTTAACCGGCACCGTGTTTTCATGGAGCCCGGACTTTCCTCGAAATGCTTGCGCATCCCGCGGTCATCCAGCCTTCTGGCAAGGGGGAGAGTATTCGGAAAACAATGTGAAGACAAGGAGATTATGAATAATTCAGGTGATTTTGGGCCGAAGCGCAAGCCGTTGACGTACAACGGCTTTTATCAACTTTACGGTGTTAAGCGAAGCCACGCCCACCTTTTCTTCCTGCGCGAACACCTCCGGCTCGAAATGGCGCTGGAAGGAGGTGATCAGCGTCGTTATATCAAGGCTAGGGTCATAGCCAAAATGCGTCAGCTGCGATTTGATGGCGTCCAGATTGTCGAGGATATCCTCCGCCTCGATCTCGTCGCGGTCGGTCGGCTTCGGCCACAACCCCACATGCTGCGTGGCCAGGTAATCCCACGGGAACAACTCGCCCGGGTCTTTCTTGCGCGCGGGCGCGATATCGGAATGCGCCAGCACGTGATAGGGCAGGATGCGATGCCGCTGCAAAATATCGCGGCACAGCTCCGCCACCGCCTGCATCTGCACCGGCGGGAAGGGGACGTAGCCATAGCCATGCCCCGGATTCTGGATTTCGATGCCGATGGAGGTTGAATTGATATCGGTCTCGCCGCTCCACCACGATTTCCCCGCATGCCAGGCCCGCATTTCTTCCGGCACCAGCCGCATCACCTGCCCGTTATCGCCGACAAGGTAATGCGAACTCACCTGCCGTTCGGGGTTCTGCAAGATCTGCAGCGCATCGAATGTCGTGCGCGTATCGGTGTAGTGCAAAATCAAATATTCCGGCTTCTTGCCGCCCGCGCGCGGTCCGAAATTCGGGGAAGGGGCGTCGGAGATGAGTAAGTTCATTTTTTCGCAGGCGCAGAGGGCGAGGCCGGTTTCTTGTTCGCAAATGAATTCATGCGCGCGACAGCCCGCAGTCTTGCAACGGTCGTTGCCGTTGCATCGCCCGGCACGGCGGTTGCGGATTTAAAAATTTCCTGTTCATAGCGGCGCTGGAAGGCGGTGACGAGGTCCTTGGTCTTCTGACCGTCCACGCCATAACCCGCCTGGCGTAACAGAGCGCGCAGCTCATGCGGTTTTTTCGCCACGGCAGCCGCGTTGAATTTATCGGCGATGGTCGGCTTCGGCCAGCGGCCGATATCGTGGCGGGCGAGTTTCTGCCACGGGAAATGCTCGCCCGGGTCCTGCTTGCGGTTGGGCGCGACATCGGAATGGCCGACGATATTTTCCGGCAGCACATCGTGGCGCGACTGGATGTCCTTGATCAGGATGGTCAGCGCAAACAGCTGTTCCTTGGTATAGGGCTCGCCGTTGCGGTTCGAAATCTCGATGCCGATGGAGCGTGAATTGACGTCGTCCTTGCCGTTCCAGCTGGAAATGCCGGCATGCCAGGCGCGTTTTTCTTCATCGACCATTTGGTAGATATCGCCGTTTTCGGCGATCAGGTAATGGCTGCTGACTTTCGACGCTTTATCGGCGAATTTTTCTAAAACCGCTTCGGTCGACTCCATCGCCGTGTAATGGACGACGATAATCTCGACCTTTTCGCCCTTCGCGCGGTCGTCGAAATTCGGCGATGTATGGTTGTCGAAAAATTTCATGCCAGCTTCACGAATTCCGTCACCAGACGCTCGAAATTGGTCGCGCCCTTGGCGGCCATTTCCAGCGTATGCGCATGGCTCAGTTTTTCATCCGACAGCCCTGCGCCCATATTCGTCAGCATCGAACAGCCGACAACCTTCAGCCCGCAATGGCGCGCGATGATGCAGTCCGGCACGCTGGACATACCTACGGCATCCGCGCCCATCTTGATCGCCATGCGGATTTCGGCGGGCGTTTCAAAGGTCGGCCCGCGGAACGCCATATAAACGCCCTCATGCAGCGGAATGCCCAGTTTCTCCGCCGCCACAATCAATTGCGCGCGCAAATGCATATCCCATGCATCGGTCATCGGCACAAAACGCGGTCCGAAATCGTCGTCATTCGCGCCCGACAGCGGGCTGAGGCCCATGTAATTGATATGGTCGGAAATCGCCATCAACTCTGACACCTTCATGTCGGGGCGCAAGGCACCGGCGGCGTTCGACACGAACAGCGTCTCCACGCCGACAGCTTTGGCGGTGCGGATCATAGTTTTCAGCGGGTAGGGGTCATCGGTTTCATAGAAATGCTTGCGGCCTTTAAACGCGATCACATCCACGCCGCCCAGTTTGCCCGCGATCAATTCGCCCGAATGCCCGACCACGGTCAGCACGGGGAAACCCGGCAGGTCTTTATAAGAGATCTTCACCGCATCGCTGACCTTATCGGCGAGGCCGCCAAGGCCGGAGCCAAGGATAATGGCAATCTTCGGTCTCAGCGCACCCATTTTCTGCGTCACGATCTTCGCCGCCGCCGCGACGTTTTGCGCATGGGAGGATGCGGCGCTGCCGCTGGCATTCGGTTGGGCTTGGGCTGTCATGTTTTTCTCCGTAAGCACAAAATATAGCTCCCCCTAAGCCCCGCCGCAAACGCCCATATTGTCTATTGACATAATAACGGGACTCATGCTCTACTTTGACCGAATTTTGACACAAGGCATGACCATGGCAAACAGCCCCTCCAGATATCCGGTGACAGCATGACCAGCCGCGCAACCCCCACGCTGACGCGCGACTTCCTGCAAGGCACGAGCGAAAAAGTCGTGTTCCAGCCCGCGACGCTGGAGGAAGCCGAATATATCGGCGACCAGCTGCAGCGCCTCGGCTTCCGCTATTACAGTGACGACTACCCGAAACAGCTCGCAACCGCGCTCACGGGCAGCATCTATCTCGATACCGACAAGACGATCATGGTGACGGAGGGCAAGGCCCAAGGCATCGCCGCCAGCGCCGACGGCTTCGACAATTTTTATATCTCCCGATATGATGCCGCATCCGCCCGCATCAAGCCGGAGGAGTTGATGAATGGCGTCTTCGCCTTTTTCCCCCGCTCCACGACCGAAGCGCGCGGGCTGTTATCCGCGCTGCAGGACGCAGGCGCGACCCGC
The DNA here is from genome assembly GCA_029266795.1 of Alphaproteobacteria bacterium. Lineage (GTDB taxonomy): Bacteria > Pseudomonadota > Alphaproteobacteria > Micavibrionales > UBA2020 > JAPWJZ01. The sequence goes on from JAQSWE010000014.1 coordinate 15,206, forward strand.
GACGGGGATGAAGGCATGTTCAAGCAGGCAGGCCGCGCCGTCTATCAGGGATTGATTTTGCGCGACGGCCATATCGGTTTCGGCGCGAGCGCACAAGACCTGCGCGAAGCCCGCATCGCCAGCGCCAGCGATCTTGGCATCGGCACGCCGGTCATATTGTCACCCGAACAGGCAACGATCATCGCCGCATTTAATGAAGTCACCGCCCGCATGGAACAGATGAGCGCGCGGCTGGAGCGGCTGGAGGGTGAAATCCTGCCGAAAACCCTTGAAAAATCACGCAGCGCCTTGCCGAAACCATAAGGGTTTAGACGCGGCGCGCCACCATCAATTTCTTGATCTCCGCAATCGCCTTGGCGGGGTTCAGGCCTTTGGGGCAGGTGTTGGTGCAGTTCATGATGGTGTGGCAGCGATAGAGGCGGAACGGGTCTTCGAGGTTGTCGAGCCGCTCGCCCGTTGCTTCGTCGCGCGTATCCGAAATCCAGCGATAGGCCTGCAGCAGAATGGCGGGGCCGAGGAAGCGGTCGCCGTTCCACCAGTAGCTGGGGCAGGAGGTCGAGCAGCAGAAGCACAGAATGCAGGCCGCAGGGCCGTGGCCGTCTTCGCCGTTCAAATGGTTCGCGTCTTTCGCGCTTTGCAAGCGCTCGCGCGCGGGCGGCTGCGTTTCGGTCTTCAGCCACGGTTCGATCGCATTGTACTGCGCATAGACATGCGTCAGGTCGGGCACCAAATCTTTCATGACCGGCAGATGCGGCAGCGGCGTGATCTTCACATCGCCCTTCACATCGTCGACGTGTTTCGTGCAGGCGAGCGTATTCGTGCCGTCGATATTCATCGCGCAGGACCCGCAGACGCCCTCGCGGCAGGACCGGCGGAAGGTCAGCGTCGCATCGACCTCGTTCTTGATATAGATCAGCGCGTCCAGCACCATCGGGCCGCATTTGGCGATGTCGATTTCATATGAATCGAGGCGCGGGTTTTCCTTGTCGTCGGGATTCCAGCGATAGACGTTAAAGGTGCGCTTTTTCTTCGCATCCGCAGGGGCGCTATGCTTTTTACCCTCTTTGATTTTGGAATTTTTCGGAAGCGCGAATTCAGCCATTTTTTTTACCCTCGTTCCAATAAAAATACAGCTTTATCAAGGTCGGAAGCAAGGGGGGATTGACAGATAACTGCCGTTTCTCTACTAAAAAAGGCTATTCATTTTATCATTTGAAAAGGATTTGCCATGAGCAAGAAACCGCAAACCCGCCCGATGGGCATTATGGCCAGCTTCTCCAATGTCGCCTTCAAGAAAGACGGCACCGAAGTGTTCAGCGCCCGCGTCCACAGCGGCGGCTGCTTCGGCCCCGATGCGACCGAGCAGGTCATCGACCGCGGCTATGCCGAACTGAACGAAGCGATCAAATCCGGCACCCTTCCCGAAACAGCCCGCGATTTCAACAGCGTGTCCGTCGGCGCCAACGAATACACCGTCACGAAAATCACCCCGACCCATGTCGAGGCCTCCAAATTCGGCAAGCGCAACCCGTAAGCCTTGCGGTCTATAGAATTGAAAAAGCCCTGCACGACTGTGCAGGGCTTTTTTTTATGAAGCCTCGTCCCCGATCAGGGGCGCAGCTGCATCGCCAGGCTTTTTTGCGCAACGGGCTGTTCCCTGCCATCGGCCAGCGCGACAAAATTGCCGTTCTTCTCCGCGTTGATCTGGTACTCGAAAACAACCTTGTCCGCCGCCGCGCCACGCGTATCGTCGGCAACGGCGCGGATGCGACCCTGCATGTAATAACCCTGCTTGTTCTTCATCAGGAATGTTTCGCCGGTTCTGATGGTGTAGTAGCGGGATGAGCTGTCGACCGCATCGAAGCTGATGGGGGAGCCGGGCGCCGAGTCCTTCACACGCGCGATCCTGTCGATCGTGTAGTGGCAGTTCATGACATGGATGGCATAGTCGCTCGCTCTTGCAAAAGTGATGCCGAAGCTGCGGTCGCCGCCGCCAACCGTGTAATAGCCGTTATTCTTCGAATAATCGAAATCGACCACGCCGGTCATCTGTACCGGGGCCACAGGCGCAGTGGCGCGCGGTGTCGCTGGCGTGTCTTTCACGGGCTCCGGCGCATCGCTGCCGGTGAACAGGATACCTGCCGTCGCAACGACAAATCCTGCCGCCAATGCGGGGGGCCACGGTCTCACCCATTCTGCCTGCGATACTTTTCCATCGGCGATCACGCGCAGCACGTTATTACGTCCCGCGACCTTCAACCGCTCCGCCACAATCTCGTCATCGCTACCGGTCATGCCGGCCTCTTTCGCGATGCGCAGCTCCTCGGCCTTCAGCTGTTCCAGCATCGCGGCATAGGTCACTTGCCCCAGTTGCTTCGCAGGCCCTTCGGCATAGACGCGCTGGACGCGCCACAGCTGCTGTTCGTGTGAATCCTTCTGGACGGGTCGCGCCAGCAGCCATGAATCCGTCAGGCGCTTTGAAGGCGCGCTGAATTCATCGGCAGGCCATAAGATTTCGCCCCAGCCAGCCGATGTCTTCACCATCGGCATTTCGGTCAGGCTAGGGGATGTCGCCACCCATGGCGCTTCCGTTTCCATGAATATGCGTGCCAGCAACGTCTTTTTCTGCGTCATGATTTTTTCCTTTTAACCGCTTTGTCGCGGGATATGCCACTCGCGCATAAGCCCTGCTGTCTTGTTCAACAATTTCGGGTTTTACAGCGATAAAGGAAGCTGACAGCGAGAAACATATCAAAACCGCGCCAGCGATAGAGTCGCATGCTTGGATGATATTCATAGCAAGCGACTAGGATTATGTCAAGTATATGACGCGATAAATGATATTTTATTTAATTATTTCAGTAATTTGGCAACATGCCAAGGTTGTTGGATGGAATCGGATTTTATAACATTGGCCGCGGCATGCCGAACTCACCCGAACCCTCGAAACCTCCGCAAACGGCCTGTTAAGCGGGTTTGTGCTATACTGCGTCTGTCATCATTCGCAGCAGAATCAGACAAATTCCAATGTCCAAACCGCCGCCATCCCCCGGTCTTGCCGACCAGTTCACCGCCCGCATCGTCGGCGCGATCGATGCATGGCAGGAAGAGCGCCAGCAGAAAAAATACGGCCGTCATGATGTCCGCAAGGCCGAGATGCTGGAGCGGCTGAATGACCTGCCGGGCGGCGACGCGTTGAAGGACACAATCGCCCGCAACGCCATTCCCGTCGATGTGCAGTCCAAGCGCAAGCTGAAAAACGCCTTCGGTGCCGTTGCCAAGGAATCCGGCCGGCCGACCGTCAATGTTGAAATCCTCAACACCGGCGACCCCGTCGCCATGGCGCGCACGACCTACCACGAATTCCGCCACGTGCTGCAGATGGAAGATATGGGTAGCATTGAAACCGGCGGCGGGCGGCGCATCAAGGATGTCCGCACCGGCCACATGCTGTCGATGATGATGGAGGCGGATGCCTACACTTCCGAAGTTCTCGCCGCCTGCAAAGCCGCCAAATCCGGCCACCCCGAATACCTGGATGATCTTTTCACAAATCGCGACGGCGGCCCCAACGCGCAGCATGCCAAAGCATTTTTGCAAAAACAGCCCTTCGATAGCTTCAAGGACGATGCCAGCTTTGCGCGCGCGCTGTTCACCGATTTCATGCTGAACGGACTGGATAACTATTCAACCACCTATTTCGGCAACTACCGCATGCAGTTCCTGCTGTCGCCGACGCTGGCGCAGTTCAAGCAGCATCTGGAAGGTACGCCCGATGCCGCGACGGTGACGCCGTCGAAACAGCTGGCGGAAATCTACAAGCAGGAATTCATGGACGGTGTGTCCGTCCGCGCCCTTGCCCATGCCTTCCGTCGCAACCTGCCGAAGGAAGAACAGGAATTGCTCCGCATCATCGACACCACGGTCGCCAATGCCGGGAAATATACCGAAGACGAGTACCAGCGAAAACGCGACGATATCCTCATGCGGGCGAACAGCATCTACATGAAGGAAGATTTCTATATGAACCCGCCGGGCGCCGCCTATAACCCGGTCAGCCGGTTCCTCGCCGACGCCGCGCGCCGCGATGCGGCTGTGACCGTCACCGAATTCAAAGCCGCCACGGTTGAAAAAGCCCCGAAACCGCGGCAGTTTTAAAGGCACCGTTTTTCTTTAAAGCCATATAAAACAAATGGATAGCGCGTATCTTTCCATATTTATTTGACATAATGGAGAGAATCTCTTATCTTTCTCTCAAGCCGAATGCGACTATGGGGCAGAGTGGTTTTCCACTTCGGAATTGTTTCTCCTCTGTCATCTCCATGCATTCCCAAAACAGCCAAGAACGCAAGTTCGCGGTTGTATCGTTTGGAGAGGCTTCTCGACCATCACAACCCCGATCATGCAGAACTGGCGGCGCTCGACTGTCACTTGAACAGTTTTTGCGCCCGAAACATGCGCCACGGGAATTTTAATGTGAGGGAGACGAAAATATGTTTGAGAAATTGAAAGCTAAAAAACTGATGCGGGAATTCAACCAGATTTCAGACTGGCATGCCATGGAGCGATTTTTTGCGCGCCTCGTTCTCGCGCCCGACAAGCAACAGGCGGCCGTCATCGACGAAGTGGAAAAAAATCTCGTTGCCCGGATTGAACAAACGATGCCGAGAGGCGAGCAACTGGCGCAGCTGCAGCGCGATATCGCAGACGCCGAAAAGCTGAACAAGGTATTCACCATGAGAGACATGAACGACAGCACGGTCATGGTGTACCGGATGGCGGAAATTATTCGCCGGCATAAAGGCGAGAATCAACATCCCCTGCTCAAGGACTACCTGAAAGAGGCGGACAGCATGCCTGAAAACCATTTGCTCACCACATTCGGCTTTATCAAGGTGATCGCCGCGCTAGCGGCAAAGGCAGAAGAAGCCGAAAAACGCGCGCCAGTGAAAAAACAAGGCGGGTTTAGGTTTGGTGCTTAAACGACAATAACACACGCATCTATTGAAAAAGCCCCGTGCGATGCGCGGGGCTTTTTTCTTGCGCCACCGAAGGTTACACCGTCCGGTAGAGGTCAGGCTTTCAACGTGAATGTTTCCAGCATGTCATCCGCCTTTTTCTTCGCGGCTGCATCGTCTTTATCGACGATCTTTACCTCAACAGGCTGCTCCACCACGACATGATGCGTGACATCCACCTGCATATCTGCCGGCAGGTCGCCCGCGCGCATCGTGACGGTGGGCGGAACGGGTGCTTGCGGCGTCGCGACCGCGGTAACGGCAGGAGCCACTACAGCAGGTGCCATCGCAGCGGGTGCTACCACAGCCGGTGCGACCGCAGCAGGGGCCGCCGCAACGGGTGCCGCCGCAACGGGTGCCGCCACAGCAGGGGCCGCCGCAACGGGAGCTGCCGCAACGGGAGCTGCCACAGCAGGAGCGACCGCAGCAGGGGCCACCGCAGCCGGGGCCACCGCAGCAGGAGCCACCGCAGCAGGAGCCACCGCAGCAGGAGCGACCGCAGCAGGAGCGACCACAACGGGCTGCTGGACCGGCACATAAACTTCCGATGGCGGCGCAACGACAGCGGTCGGCGCATCGACAGCACTCAAGGGGACGGCCTGGCCGACCTCTGCTGCCGGTTTCAGCGATGCCTGCCCCGCAATCACCGTATCGCCGCCCGCCGCGCGCGTTTCGTTGATGGTGCGGATCAATTGATAAGGGTCTTCAATATTCGGCACATAAAAATTCGCGACAAATCGCGCATCCATGTGGACTTCGCCGTAATTCAGCCAGCGCCCCAGCATGCCGTTATCGACATGCTCGCCCTTGATCTCCTCGATATCGACATTGGTCATTTTGACAAACAGAAGCCCCTTGCGGATCATCAGCCGCTTGGTCGTCAAGGCGACCACCGTGGTAAAAAAGGTGGTGAAATAGATCAAAAACATGATGAGGCCAAGTATCGCGCAAATGGGCAGGATCGCGTTCCCGACCCTGAAAACGAAATAAGACAATATCTCGTAATTCCGGTCGATCAGCTGCAGCATCCATTTATCACTGGATACATCCAGATAGATGCCGATGACGAGCAGGCAGACCAGCCAGAAAAGACCTTTCGCCAGAAATATCCAGTGCAGGCGTGAAACAAGAAGCAAAGTCTCGCCCGCACCGCAGGACTGTTCGATAACGGATGCATATTTGAGAGGTTTTTTGGCCATGGGCTGCGAACGTACGGGCTGGTGATAGGTTCCCTTTATTGCCTGACCTTGCCGACGCCCCTACCGGAGAAAGCTGGTATCCAGTTTATTAAAACTTGGCGTGTTTAAGCTGTGTGTGAGGTACTATTCTCTCAAACGAGGAGATTGAAGAATGAGCGATTTATCAACTCAACTTCAACAAGCATGTGCCCATTTTGGTTTGCGTTTGGAGTTAGGATTTACTGTTCCTCTTGAGAATGGGATGAAGATTCATGCCTTGGCGCGTCTGCCGGACTTAGGTGGCCCAAATGGAATGCTGATTTTTACAAATTACGAAGAAGTATCGCAACTTCGGGAAGATCTATCTACGTATGCATTTTCCATCATGAGCAATCGGGATAGTGACTTTGACGCAGAATCGTGGCGAGAGGTGTTTATCGATTGGAAATGGAGCGGTGATCCGGAGCAAAAGCCCAAATGGATGACCGAACCTCCCTTGGCGGATTTTGTGAACGTTTTGAGCCAACAAGGGGATGATAACGTAAAGGATGACGCCCTTCGAAAAATTGCGGCAATTCACTGGGATGATGATAAAGCAGAGCAAATCCTATTTGATTTTGCCTGCGCAAGAAAAGTGCAGCAGGACCTTTTATACTCCACCGCTATAGAGTCCATTGCCGACCTATGGATTCACAGGGGAGAGATAAATAAAGAGATGTACCAAAAGTTGAATGATCAAGACCTTACTCAGATACTCAGCCATTGGTTTAAAGAGTTTGAATGAAAGGTCCGAAGTACCCTCACCCTAACCCTCTCCCAGAGGGAGAGGGGACTAAGGGCTTTTGCTGACGCAAAAGAGAATAGAAAATTATATCCTGTTGGCGAAGCCAACGCGGGAATCCCCTCTCCTTCTGGGAGAGGGTTAGGGTGAGGGTACTTTCGTGAGGTTTAAAGCCGCGCCTGACGCTTCTGCACCTGCGGCGAAATATAATCCGTCAACTCGCCCAGATCGCGGATG
>JAQSWE010000015.1 GCA_029266795.1 Alphaproteobacteria bacterium
ACGCAGATAAGCCCGGGGCACATCTTGCGCGCCTCGTGCACGGGGGTGCCTGTTTTGACCCCATAGGCCTTTGCCTCGTAACTGGCGGCAATCGCGCTCGTGTATTCGGTTTCGACGGGAATGACAGCGACCGGCTTACCGCGCAAGGCAGGGTTCAGCTGCTGCTCCACGCTGGCGAAGTAGCTGTTAAAATCGACATAGAGCCAGCGGAGCTGTGTGGGCGGTGCAAATTCGGCCATGTTCCTATTTTGTTCCGAATCTGGCACAGGAGTCAAGAAAAGCAAAACCGCCGCCCGCAAATCTGCAGGGCGGCGGTTTTGTTAACGCGGAAAGCTTACTCGACGCCGGGAGCGGGAGTCGGCTGCGGGGGCATGTTTTCGTCGAAAACAGGCGCGTCCGTCGTGGTGGTCACAGTCGCTTCACCGGCAGCGGGCGAAATATCGTTCAGCGTGCTGTCATTGGTGCGGTTGATGTAACCAACTCCAAGGATGAGTGCGATGGCGACAACGCCGGCGATCGCCCAGTTGCGGCCGGAATTACGTTCGACCGGGGTTGTGTAACGCGGGGTCGTGTTGAGATCGTTTCTGTCTTCCATGATTTCACCTGTATTTTTTGTTGTTACTCTTCTTGCAGCTTAAGGGCCAACGGCCTTAATCCCAAATAGTTTCTTCAAAAAAAGACCCCGGAAGCCGCGAGGCGTTCCGAGGTTTTTTCGTTGAAAAATCAACGCGAAAATTACTTCGCGAGTTCTTCTGCGGTCACTTTGCCGTCTTTGTCAGCGTCAGCAGCTTCGAAGGTTTTGCCTTCAAGTTTCGCTGCGTCGAATTCTTCTTTCGACAGGGAGCCGTCGGTGTTTGCATCGAGTTTCGCGAAATCGACAGCTGCGGGGGTGGTTGCAGCTTCGGTCGCAGCTTGGGTTGCGGGAGCAGCTTCTTTGGTAGCGTCAGCAGCGAAAGCGGGAGCTGCGAATGCGAGGACTGCGGCAACGAGGAATGCGTATTTCATGTTTCTATTACTCCGTAAGGGTTTTTTTGGTGATGAACCTAATGGACTTAGGTCTCACTACCATAATATGCTGGCTGTGCTAGAATGCAAGGAATTTGTAAGGAAACTGTAAGGATTACGTAAGTCAAATGTCAGAAAACTTTTCAAATAACGAAAAAACGAAGCGTTTTGAATTAGATACCGGAGAGGCCGTTGCCTTCGCCAATTATCGGCTGGAAGGCTCTACCCTGTTCATTGACTATGTTGAAGCCCCACCTGCCCTGCGTGGAACGGGGGCCGCAGGCCGACTCATGCAGCACATTGCCGACCTTGCCCAGTCCAAGGGGTACAAGATGGTCCCGATCTGCGGCTATGCCGCCGCCTGGATCAGCCGGAACGTGAAATGAGCTTTGATATCGGCAGCATACGGATCGACGATCCGGTGTTCCTCGCCCCCATGACGGGGGTGACGGACCTGCCGTTCCGCAGGCTGGTCAAGAAATACGGGGCGGGCCTCGTCTTCTCCGAAATGATCGCCAGCCGCTGCATGATCGAGGAATATCGCGGATCGTCCAAGGCCTCGCCCGATTACGGCGATGAAAAGCCGATCGCCGTCCAGCTCGCGGGCTGCGAGCCGGATATCATGGCGGAGGCTGCCCGCATCAATGCGGGCCGCGGCGCAGCCATCATCGATATCAATTTCGGCTGCCCCGTGAAGAAGGTCGTCAACAAACTCGCAGGTTCGGCGCTGATGCGCGAAGAGCCGCTGGCGGCAGAAATCATGGCGGCGACAGTGAAATCGGTCGATGTGCCGGTGACCGTCAAAATGCGCCTCGGCTGGGACGAGCACAGCATCAACGCGCCGAAGCTGGCGAAAATCGCCGAAGATGTCGGCATCAAAATGATCACCGTCCATGGCCGCACGCGCAACCAGATGTATAAAGGCACGGCGGATTGGGAAGCGATACAGGCCGTGAAGGACGCGGTGAAAATTCCCGTCGTCGTGAATGGCGATATCTGTTCGCCGCAGGATGCGGAACGCGCGAAGCGCATGTCGGGCGCGGATGGTGTGATGATCGGTCGCGGTGCCTACGGCAGGCCGTGGGTCGTGCGCGACACGATCAGCTTTTTCCGTCATGGCATGATCGCCCCCTCGCCCGCCCCTGCCGAACTCGCGCAGGCGATTGAGGAACATTACGACGCCATGCTGACGCATTACGGCAGCTATAACGGCGTGCAGATCGCACGCAAGCACCTGACGTGGTATTGCAAGGACCTGCCGGGTGCGTTCGAGTTGCGCGCCGAAGTCAACCGGATGGAGAATCCCGATGATGTCAAAAACAGGCTGGCGATATATTTCCGCGCGCTTGAAGATATGGCTTTTATTCCTGCTACTGCCGGTATCAGCGCAAGCAGCGCCGTTTGACGAAAGTGCGCTCATCGCCGCAGGAGTAGCGCAGACGGCCTTCACTAAATCCTATGACGGCGCATATATCAGCATCCCCTACCCTAACGGCGACGTGCCGAAAGAAACGGGTGTGTGCACCGATGTCGTCATCCGCGCCTATCGCAAGCTTGGCGTTGATTTGCAGAAGCTCGTGCATGAGGACATGAAGAAAAATTTCAACGTCTATCCGAAACAATGGGGCCTGAAAAAGACCGATACCAATATCGATCATCGACGTGTACCGAATTTGCAGACTTTCTTCACGCGGAAGGGCAAAAGCCTGCCGGTGACGGAAAACGGCGCGGATTATAAACCGGGAGATATTGTGACTTGGGATCTCAGCTACCCCAAACGCCCCCTGCCCCATATCGGCATCGTCACGGACAAAAAATCATCCGACGGAGAACGCTACTTGATCGTCCACAATATCGGACGCGGCGCGCAAGTGGAGGATATGCTGTTCGAATACCACATCACCGGCCATTACAGGTATGAACCCGAAATTCAGGTACCGTAACGGCGCGGCGGCGGACTGAATGCGGCAGGCGTGGGATTGTCCGACAATGTCGGGCGCGCTTCAAACGGCGGTGCCAGCGGCGGGTTTTTCATCGTCGCGCGGCTGTGATGCAATCCGCGCTCCGCTTCCGATACCGTTTCATCCATCGTCTCGACAGCCTTCACGGGATATTTGCCGATCGAGGTTTCGCCCGACAGCATCACGCCGGAGGCGCCCTGCAATACAGCGAGGTTAACGTCACTCACTTCCGCACGTGTCGGACGCGGGTTTTCGCGCATTGAATCGAACATCTGTGTCGCAACGACAACAGGCTTGCCCTGTTTAATCGCTTCCTCGATCAGCGCGGCCTGCACACCCGGCACCTGCACTAGTGGAATTTCAACGCCAAGATCGCCGCGCGCGACCATGATCGCATCGACGGCTGCAATAATTTCTTTCATGTTCGTAACCGCTGCGGGCTTTTCCATCTTGGCGATCAGCTTTGCGCGGCCGTTGATCAGCGCCTTGGCCTCCTTGATGTCGCTCGCATCCTGCACAAAGCTTTGCGCGATCCAGTCCACGCCGTGCGAGAGTGCGAATTCAAGGTCAGACTTGTCTTTTGGGGTGAGTGCGTCAACATGGCGTGCGAGATCGGGCACGTTCACGCCCTTCTTCCCGGAGAGTTCCGCACCATAGACAACCTCGGCAATAACGAAGCCTTCGCCCGCCTCCGCGATCTTCATGGCGACATTGCCGTCATCCATCAGGAATTTCGCACCCGGCGCCAGCGCGGCCATCACATCCGGATGCGGGAAGGACACACGGGTTTCATCGCCCGGCGTGGGATCGAGATCGAAGCGGATTTTCTGGCCCGGCACCAACGGCACTTTCATGTTGTCTTTGAAAGAACCGATACGGAGTTTCGGCCCCTGCATATCGGCGAGGATGCCGATGGGCGCGCCGATGTCTTTTTCCAGCTGGCGGATGAGCGCGATGCTTTTCGCATGTTCTTCCTGCGTGCCATGGCTAAAATTGAGCCGGAACGTATCCGCCCCGGCTTCATATATCGCTTTCAATGTCTCGTATGTGCTGGTGGCGGGCCCCAAAGTGGCGATGATCTGGGTTGCGTTGTTGCGGGCCTGCACTTTGGATTTTGCCTTCTCGAATTCTGCTTTCATCGACACCTTGTTGAATGACTTGTGTACCCCAAATCTATCGTGAATCACAGCTTGGGTCAAACGGCGGGGGACAAGAGGATGGATTCATTCAGATAAAGTCGAGTGCGCAGAGATGCGCATAAAAGGCTTCGCGGATGCGCGCATCTTCATTGGGATACAGCCGCTGCAATTCGGCATAAACCCAGAGCAGCGTACGATGCACGGATTGCACGGTTTCCGACTGCGCATCGAACCGCAATCCGCGCCGCAATCCGTCGATATAATCACGCTCCAGCGCGATAGCGTTGCGCAGCTGCTGGTGAACGGTGCGCAGTTTGTCGGGCGGCGACAGCGCATCGAATTTCGACAGGATGATGCCGTAATTGTCGGGGGCTTTATCGCGCTGGCGCAAGGCTTCCTGCGTTCCCACACGCTCGATCACTGCAAGGTCGGTGACGGCAAACATATCGGAAAGATAGCGTTTTTCCGCCTCGATCATGTCAGCCGAGGCGATGTCGAAGGTCCGCTGCTTTACATTGGTCAGCCGATACGCCTCGGCCAGATCCAGCTCCTGCCGCAACTCATCGCCAGCATAGGCGGCGGCGGACAACAGGCAGAACAGGGCGATCATCAGGGCTTTCATGAATACCTCTGCCCTTATCCTATCCAAACAATCGGGTTGACGGAAGCGCAGGCACGGCTAGACTGCCGCCATTCAAGCACAAGGAGATTCCAGATGGCCGACGTCACGATCAACCTGCATAACAAGGATGTGAAAGTCTCCGTGCCCGATGGCGGCGACCTGACAGAGAATTTCAACGAAGCCTCCGCCTTCGTGCGCAGCCTCGCTATGAACATGAAAATCCGCGACGTTGAAGCCGGCATCACCCCGCCCCGCGCGACCCATGAAGTCGTGAAGGAAAACGGTGAATGGCGCCTGAAACGCTTCCGCTTTTCCTGATTTTTCCAATCTTTACAATGCCTCAACCGTCTGTATTTGAACAGCTGGTCAGTTTGACATATTATTTGGCGCGTGATACAACAACGCCATAATAATAAAAAACGGCCATTCAAACGGATATAGAGGATCAACAAAAATGACGTCACTCCACCCCGATACTTTCAACAAGAAAGCCGCCAAGCCCGCACAGCTGGATGCACCCGCCTACCAAGCCATTCTCGAAAAACTGCTCGCCCAAGGCGAAGGCTGGGGCAAGAACAAACAGGTCGGCGCTTACCTGCTGGAAAAGCTGGAATTCGAAACGATGACCACCTCCGGCAAGGTCGAGACGCGCAACAGCGTCGATTTCGAGAAAAAAATGTACATCGTGATGGATACCGACCAGTACCCGTCGGAATACTTACGCAACCTCGTCATTCAAGACATCACGAAAAAATGGGGCGGCAAGCTCATCAAGGAACGCGACCTGAGCCAGCCTGAATTCAGCGGCCCCGGCCTCTGGCTCATCAAAAAAGGCAGCTTCGAAGGCGATTACATGCCCGTTGCCGGCCAGAAAAACACCTATGATCCGGATCCTGCAGCCTATCGCGTGACGCTCGCTGTAAAAACGCCGGTGAATATTCCGGTCCAATGGACGGGCGGCTTTGTCGTCGAAACCGACGGCGATATTGCTATCCGCCAGAAAGACATCCCTGCCCTTGCGGCCGCGCTGCAGTCGATCCGCAAAGGCGAAACCACCGCCGAAGAAGCGCTGTTCACGACCGATGCAAAATCGGGCGAGAAAGTCGCGAAGTTCGACATCTACGGCATGGAGCCGAAATTCCGCGAAACCAACTACGCCCCCGTGCCGATCTATCCGGAAACGGAAGCAGCGATGAATGCTTTCAAGAAAGCCCCTGCTGCCAAGCCCGCCGCCAAATCCGGCCCGGCAAACGCATAACAGACTAACAAGCCTTTGAAAATGCGGGGGATTATCGTTTCCCGCATTTTCTATTCTTAATTGACATAATTATGTTAATCCGTTAGAATGTTTCAATTAATTTTATGTGGGGACAATGGCAGGAAACGCCACAGTAGCATTTCAGGATAAAGCAGCGCCGCCGCCCGTGATGGCAGCGGGCGAATATATGGCTGCGCTTGAAAAACTGCTGGCGGAGGGGAAAGGCTTTGGCAAGACAGAGCCCGTTGCCGCCTATCTGCTCCGCGACCTGATGCTGCTTGATGAAACCAACAACGCACAGGCCGTGAAAATCCAGCAGCTCTACATCGTCATGGACATCAAGCAATGGCCGAATGAATACGGGCGTTCACTGGTGATGCAGGACATCGCCGTGCAGTACGCGAAACGTGTGGTCGGCGAAAACGATATCAACGCCGCCGATTTTAAAGGGCCCGGCTTGTGGACAGTCAAAAAATCCTCTTTCGAGGACGATTATCTCCGAAGCGCCGGCAACAATGAATACGGCCGCCCCAGCAATATCTGGGAGCCAGATCCGCAAGCCTTCCGCCTTGCCATTTCCTTCAATAAGGCCGCCACCATCCCAACGCAATGGGGAACATGGACGATCGAGGCGGGCGGCACGATGGCTGTGCGCGAAAAAGATATCCCCGCCCTTGCCGAAGCCGTGCAATCGGTGCGCGATGGCCGCGCGACCGCCGAAACCGCGCTATACACGGTGGGCCAAGACGGCAACCCGCTTGCGAAGTTCGACGTCTATGGCATGGCGCCGAAATTTCTTGAAGCGAATTACAAGCCTGTCAGTTTAAGTGAAGCCACGCACAAAACGACGCGTACTTTCAAATCACCGAAGCGCTGATTAGAAGCCGCTTTCCCGCATCACAAGCGACATGAAACGCTGCGCCAGCAGGCTGGCATAGCTGATGGGGTCTGCCTCCAGCACCACCGTGCCGGGCGTCGTATAATCCGGCATCCGCGTATCGCCAGTCAGGCGGAATTGCGCGGCATAGATGGGGTGACGGGCGAGCGGGCGGATTGTGCCGCTCTCGCGCGACCGCTCCGCCGGCAGTGCGCCGCCAAAGACCGATGACAGTTCCGGCCAGAAAATATCCGTTGTATCGGTGTCCTCGATCCGGCCGAGCTCCACCGCGACACGGCTAAATGGCGACAGTTCGGAATAGAACCATCCCTTGGCATCTTTTTTCAGCCGTGCGGCATCCTGTTCTGAAACATAGCCGGACAGCATCATTTTCTCCGGCCCGATAATGACCGCCAGCTGCGTGCCGGGATGCAGCCAGATACCTTCATGAATATAGGGCTCGAGGTCGCGCACCGTGCCGTCAAAGGGCGCTGTCACGATCAGCCGCGCCTTCTGCACTTCGTGGCCTTCCAGCTGCTTGCGGGCATTCTCGATATCGGAGTCCAGCGTCGGACGGTTGCGCACTAGCTCCGCCGATGCCTGTTCGCGGTCGCGAATGCTAATGAGTGCCGCCAGTTTCAATCTTGCCTTGGCGATGTCGTTATCGAGCTTTGGCGACATCAACTGGAACAGCATGTCGCCTTTTTTCACCTGCCCGCGCTCGACCGCCATCACCCGCTCGACACGCGCAGCGGTCGGGGGATAGATGCGGACATAGTTGGAGGCGTGCAGGACGGCGGGCGCCTCCACGGTTGCCTGCGCGGGCATAAAGCAAAACGCCGCCACAACAAAGGCCAGCAGCAGCAGAAATTTTCCGCGCACGGATGATAGGATCAGCTTGCCGTTGCGCCCCCATACATACAATTCCCGCCAGATCGGCAACAGGATAAAAAACACGATTTCGACGAGGAACAGGATCAGGCCGAGCGGCTTGAAGAACAGGAAATAGACGAGGAAGGCGATACCGATGAACAGAAAGAACCGGTAGACAATGGTCGCAAAACCGAAAATCACCAGCAGGTTGCGCCGTTCCTGCGCCAGCAATTCGGGCGGCCCGTCATCCCAGCCCCAGAGCCAGCTGCGCAGTTTCCATTTCGCAAAGGCGAAGGCGCGGTCCTGCAGGTTGTCGATGCCGACGAGGTCGGAAAACAGGTAATAGCCGTCGAATCGCATGAGCGGGTTCAGGTTGACGAGCAGGGACGCCACCAGCGACACGATTGCCACCATGAAGCAGATGCTTTGCAGCATGCCGGGCGGCAGCATATGCCAGAGCAGCAGCGCCACGGCGGCAATAGTCATTTCCGCCATCACGCCCGCCATGGAAATGAAGATGCGGTCGCGGCGGTCCATCATCTTCCACGCATTCGTGGTCTCCGCATATAGCACCGGATACATCACCATCAGCGCAACGCCGATGGTGTGAACGGGAATGCCGTATTTGGTCGCCATATAGGCATGGCCCATTTCATGCGCGACCTTGACGAAAATCGTCGCGATCAGAAGGTAAAAGATGCCTTCAAGGTTAAAGTAACTCATGAAGGTATGCGCGACTTCGTCCCAGCGCTGCAGCGTAAGGATTGCGCCATAGCCGAGCAGCAGCAGAACGCCTGTAAAGAACGCACGCGTGAACATGAAACTGACATAGGGATAGGTGCGCTTCAGGAATTTCTGGGGCTTGAACAGCGGCATGGCGATATACAGGTAGCCATGCATCGCCTTTTGCCACCAGGAATGTTCTTTTTTCGCGCGTTCTTTTTCAAGATATTCCAGCATGCCGGGATTGTCGGCATGGACCAGCTTATGCGTCAGGAGGAAATTGACGAGGAACTGGATATCCGCTTCTTCCGGCTCCAGCGTCGTTTCTTTTTGCACAAGCTCAATCAGCTCGTTGCCCGTACGTACACGGGTGAAGCGGGACAGGCACTCGAATTCCAGCCAGCCTATTTTATAGTATTTGTTGGCGGCGGGATCGTAGAGCGTCCATGTCGGCGCCCCTTCCTCCGCCGGCGCAGGGTTCAGCTGCAGGTCCTGCCGCAGCCTTGGAAGGTAGAGTTCCTGTGGCTGTTCCATCATAGGATCAAACGCCCAGCTTGCGGCGCAGCGCGATCAGCGGGCGGCGCATGACGTTGAACATCATAAACGACGTTTCACCGTAAACCTTTGCCGTGCCGGTCCAGCCGACGCGGGGCATGTTTTCCTTGTCGATGAACTGTGCGCGAATGCGGTAGGTCATCATGCCGTCGTTGTCGGGGCCGGGCTGATAAGAAACGGTTTCGATCTGTGCCGCGCGGGAGCTTAAGGGGCTGACGTTCAGGAAGAAACTGGCCGGAATATCGGGATTGATATCGATCATCGCATCGACCGGCACGCGGATCAGCAATTCGGTGTCGCGCGGCTTGGTCAGCAGCATCACCTGTTCGCCCGTGCGCGCCGGGCGGCCGGTGAGGGTTTTCGCGTCGGGGAAGACGACGACGCCGTCTTCCTCCGCCTTGATTTCGGCGCGCGACAGCATGTCGGCGGCGAAACTTGCTTCGGATTCTTTCGCCGCGATCTGCGCGCGCAGGACGTTCAGCTCGTTGCGCTTTTTGGGATCGCTCAGGGCTTCACGCTCCGTTTTATCGAGCGCGACACGCACGGTATCAAGCTCGCGCTGCGCGAGTTCCAGCTGGTTGCTCAACACGGTCGAATCCATGATCAGCAGCGTGTCGCCTTTTTTCACGGCCTGGTTCGGTTCCACCGCCGATTTTTCGATGATGCCGTCGAACGGCACCGTCACGACGCGCGGGCTGCGTGCCACCACTTCGGCAGGCGCGGTTGCCGTCATGCGCGCCGGAATAAACATCGCCGCCACCAGCAGGGCAAGGAAAATGGCCGTGCCGGATTTCGTGGGGCGCAGCAGCTTGGTCATCAGCGACTTGCCGCCGCCGCCCAGCTGCCGTACCGCATGTGCAAAACCATCACCAAGGTCTTCGAGGAAAGCGATATCTGCGTCCTGAAACGCCTCGTCGCGGTCGAGCCACAAGCCGCAGGAGGTTTTGCCCTTCGCGCCCTTCATGGTGACGAGCATCGCATGGGATGACGCCCATTCCTGCCAGTCAGCGCGTTCGCGCTCCGGCGCGTCGGCCACCGATATTTTCCGGCAGCGCGCGTCATTCTCCGCCTGCGGCTGGTCGCCGATTTTCAGCCATGCGGCGTCGTCCTGATTGCGCAGCTGATGCGCGATCACCTTGCCCAGCCATTGCGCATAGGGGCCGCCTTCATCCAGCTGCACAAGGCCAGAGGCCGCTTCCAGCGTGACGGAAGTGCCGTCCCAGCGCCAGAACACGCCGTGACGATAAGGCACAAGGTTGAAGGTCTGGTTGACCATCATGAAGCCGAGTTCGGCGAGCGTTTTTTTATGGCGGACGTTTTTATGCAGGGTCAGCAGGGTCAGCAGCCGCTGCATCCGCGGATCCATTTCTGGCGCACGCGGGGGCGTGCCGGTCATGGCGTGACGCTGGAATCTGGCGGGCTGTCGACCATGAGGCCGAGGAAGCCGAAGCCGGGTTTCTTGAAGACCGCTTCGGGTGCGAAGCTGGCGCGGCCGCTCATGCCGGGCAGCAGCACTTCGGAATAATTGTCGAGCTCGGCTTCGACCTGCAAAGATTGGGACACGGGATCGACTTCGCCATGGATGCGCGCGACCTTGGCCGAATAATGGCGGTCGGTTTCGGCGACATAGACGTCGACCGGCGTGCCGATGTTCAGCCAGCGCAGCCAGATGGACGGGATGAGGAACTGCGCCTGCAGCGGCTCGCGGGAGACGATTTCCATCAGTACGCGGCCTGTCTGCACGAATTCATACTGGCTGGCGGTTTTCTTGACGACGCGGCCGGCGAAGGGGGCGGTGATCTTGCACAGCGAAAGGCGGTTGCGCAGCTGTTCGATCTGGGCGACCGCCTGCGCATTGTTTTCCTGCGCCGTCACCACCTCGATCTTGGAAACCACGTCGAGCGCCTTCAATTCGTTATAGGCGTCCAGCTGCGTCTTCGAGAGGCGCTGGCGGGACTGCACTTCGCGTAGGCGCGCGGTCTCCCCGCCGCAATCGAATTCGGCCAGCACATCGCCCTTGTTGAACAGGTCGCCGTCGCGGAAGGGCATCTTGGTGACGTGCGCATCGAGCGTGCTCGAGATAACGGCGATATTCTGCGCCACCAGCACAGCCTGCACCTGATGTTCGCCGGATTGTGTCGCGGTGGATGTAGAAGATGCCTGCATGAAATCGGGCGGCGGCTCTTTCGGGCCCTGCACTTGCGCGGCTTTTTCCTGTCCCATGCGGTCGGGGTCGCCGACGCCGGAGGCAGGTTCGATGGAATTAAGGTCGAGCGCGCGGACGAAATCCATGCCCGTGAAGGCACCGCCGAAAGCTGTCTGGTTAAGCGGCGCGCGCGCAAGGCTGACGAAGAGGGAGCCCGCGATGACGGTCGTGAAGACGGCAGCGGTCAGCACGCGGCGCAAGGCAGCGCCGCCGCGCTTGCTGCGTTTCTCAGTGGTCGGGAAATATGTTTCGACCCAGTCCGTCAAACCGCTTATCCCCCCTTCCCTGTCAAAACGTCGTTTTCCAGCGCCTGCAGGTTGCGGCGCACGGTGGAAGAAATTTCCGGCAGCGCGACACCGTCGCCGTCGCCACTCCAGATATCGATGCCGAGCGAGGAGACAAGCTGCGCATACGCTTCCTGCGCATCGCCGAAGGCGACCATACGGTTCGCGCCGGTGATCGCCGCGTCAATCTCCGCCACCACTTTCTGCGGGGTCGCCATCATGCCCGTTTTCGCAAAGCCCGCCGCGCGGCGCGCCAGCTGGCGGCTGTTTTCGTCGACTTCGGTTGCGGCGGCATAGAATTCTTTGAGGTATTCAAATCTCAGCCGCGCGAGTGTCACTTGCGTCATGACCGCCGCGACCAGCGCAGCCCGGCGTTTTTCGGTCAGCGCCTGATCGGCCTTCGCCCGCTGGTAGCGCGCGGGCAGCGTCAGCAGTTTCGTGATGCTCTGCGTCAGGCTGAAGGTCCAGTCGACCCAGTCATTTTCGGCAAGGAAGCTGTTCGCGTCATGCTTCGCGCCCAGCACGGCGGATGCACCGGGGAAGGTCGAGAAGATTTCGAGTTTCACGTTGCGCGCGGAGATCGACTTGTTCAGGAACTGCTCGTGCATTTCAGGGCGGTGCATCAAGGCGATGGAATGCAGCGCGTCGTCGGAGCGGCTGAGGCGCGGCAGGCTGCGGCCTTCCAGCCAGTCGGTGTCGGAGATGTCGAGGCGCAGCGGCGCGCCCGGCGGCAGCGCGATCAGCGCCTTCAAACCCGCTTCCGCCAGCAGCAGCCTATCCTTCAGCGTCATGAGGGCGGCGCGTTTATCGAGCAGCGTGCCTTTCAGCGTCTTCGCATCGCCAAACGGAATGACGCCCGCCTTCACGGCGGCATCGAGTTTCTTGGTTTCGGTATTTGTCGCAGCAATCAAATCGCGGATCTGCGGCTGTAAACGTTGCGCAGCCGCCGCGCGCCAGTAGGCGGCATAGACTGCCGTCACGACGTCTTCAAATACTTTGCGGCGGCGTTCCATGGAAACTTTTTCGCGGTCGGATGCGCCGCGCGCGCGCGCAATCGCAAGGCCGGCATCCAGCAGGTTCCAGCTGGCATCGAGGCTCGCCGTGTTGCGGTATTGGTCTGTCGAGATCGAGGGCTCCAGCGACTGCACGCCGGTCTGCAGAGAGCGCGAGGAAGATCCGCCCGGATTGTTGCGGCCGATGCGGCTCGCGGTCAGCGATGCCGTGGGCAGCGCGTCATAGCCCGCAAGCGCGGATTCTTTGCGCGCGACATAGTTTTCCATCTGCGCGACTTTGGCGTCGAGATTATATTTGATGCCGCGCGCGATCGCCATTTCAAGCGTGAGGACTTCGCCCTGCACTTCCGGCGGATAGGCGACGCGCATGTCTTCCGCAATCGTGCGGCGCATTTCGGATGGCTCCAGCGCCTGATTACTCGAGCAGGCAGCCAGCAGCGCAATAAGCGGCAATGCGTAAGCTACGCATTTGGTGCGGTTATACATTCTTTAAAATATTCTTCTATGAACAAGAAGAATTCTCCCCAATTTTCCCCACCTGAATCCTAACCTAAATTTCTGTTTCATAACAATATTATTTAACAAAGGCTTAAGGGCGATTTCCATAGAGAGTCAAACGGATTCAAAAATGATTCAGTATGGAAAGTTGCGGGTTGATTTCGGAATCCCTGCCGTTAAACTGCCACACATATCAAAAAGGAATTTAACGATGAGCAGCTCTGCCATTCCCCGCGCGCAGGATGCGCCGGCACCCAATCACCTGACCATTCCGGCAGAGTGGTACCATTCGCCCGAAATATACGAAGCGGAGCGTGAAAAGCTTTTCTTCCGCGAATGGCAGTTGTTCTGCCACGAGGCGCTCGTTGAAAAACCCGGCCAGTATGTCGCCTATACGCTCGCCGGCCGGCCCCTCCTCGTGCTGCGGGGGAAGGACGGGCAGCTGAAAGCCTTTCACAACGTCTGCCGCCACCGCGCCTCGATGGTCTTAAAAGAAGGCGTCGGCACGACGCAGGTCCTGCGCTGCATGTATCACGGCTGGGTCTATGATACCGACGGCCAGCTGGCGAAAGCGCCGGGATTTGGCGGCGACGAGAAAGACCTGTGCGAACGCACGCACCTGTTCAACATCCATGTCCGCAGCGTATCCGGCCTCGTCTTCATCTGCATGGCCGAAAACCCGCCGCCTTTTGAAAAGGCGCTGGGTGGGCTGGTCGAGGCGCTGCAAGGATCCGGCATCGAAGGGTTCAAGTTTTTCTCGACCGCATCGCACCCGATGAAATGCAACTGGAAAACCTATATCGAGAATTACATGGAGGGATACCACATCCCCGTCATCCATCCCGAGCTCAACAAGGATGTCGATTTCAATACATATAAGGTCGTGATCGGCGACCGCATCGCGCGCCATGAAACGGGCATCCGGCCGGAACGCGCCGATGTCGCGCAGAACAGCGGGCTCTGGGTCTGGCTCTGGCCGAATGTCGCGATCAATATTTATAAAAACGGCATGAACCTCGAAATCGTCATGCCGACGGGACCGGAGACGACCGAGCTGCGCTACTGCTACCTGTTCCGCGATGTATCGGATGCCGCGAAGGAGGAAAACCAGCGCGCCATCGACCTCAGCTTCCTTGTCACGCAGGAAGACGTGGATATCGTGGAAATCGTGCAGAAGAATTTATCGGCGGGCGTTTACCATGCGGGGGAATTGTCGCCGCGCCATGAAAACGGCGTCGTTTATTTCCACGATCTGGTGCGGGCCGTTCACGCGAAGTAAAGAATCGCCGTAATGCTCAAAAACTGTATAAATAGCGATTTTTGCGGTGCAATAATACCGTAATATCTTATTTTATCTTTTATTATCATATACTTAAACTACTTTACAAAATCACGCCCATACGGTACATTGGTATGTCTTTAACAGCGTATGAGGCGACATCTTGACTACTCCGCTTTCGGAGAACTCGATCCCGTCCACTTCCCCTTCCGCCCATCCCGTATCGGGATTCCTGCGCAGCGCCGGCAAGGCCATCTACAATCTTTGCGAAACCGCCGTGCATACCGTGCGCAAGGGCTACGACAATTTCCACCTGCGCATCGCGGAAGGCAATTACCGCATTCAGCCGAAATCGCTCTGGACCCTTATCACCGGGCAGGGTAGCAAGCCCGAAATCGATGTCGCCGTAACCAAAGTCGGCGGCGCGATGATGGATACCGGCCGTTCATTCGGCAAGCGCATGATGTGGGCTTCCGCCATCGCGCTTGTTTCCATGCAGGCAATGGTCTGGGTCGCGGGCGGCATCGCGCTTGCGGGCGCCGGCCTCTTCGTCCTTGAATACATGCAGTCGCGTCGCGCAGGCCGCGAAGTGATCCGCGAGGTCAATTTCGCGGGCCAGCAGATCGAAGGCACGCGTGCCGATCTGTATCACCTGCACAACGCGCAGGAAAAAATCATGAACCTCGGCGGCACGTTCGCACAGGCATCGATGGAATCCACATCAGAAACGATTGAACGCATCATCAACAGCGTCGCCGACAATGCCAGCCGCGTGAAAGTCATCGACCCCGGCCGCTATAACGCAGGCTGCGAAGGCTATGAGTTCTCCGAACCCGGCATCAAGCTGGTGAAGAACCGCCCTGCACCGCCTGCGATCTTCCATGCGCAAACCACCTCGCCCGCTACCACTTATGCGCTGGCCGATATGTCGGTGAAATCTACCTTTGACGCCGCAGCTGCATACACGCCGGAAGAAGTCGCCAAACGCTTCCTCGCGCTCGAAGAAGCCCTGCCTGCTGACGCGATGGCGAAGGTGAATGAAGCGCGCGCACAGAAGGCAAGAACGGCGCACATACGCGCGGCATAACCCGTTGCCCTGCATAGGAAATCAGGGTTTTTAACCCTTTCCTGCTATAATGTCCTCATCAGGAAACAGGACATGACAGCAGAATATATCAGCATTCATGGCGATGCATCCGGCGCGGGCGGCGTTCCGCTGCGCGACGCGCTGATCGGCATTTATGCGGCCTATTACATGGGGTCGCAGGATAATCCCGTCAAAGACCACCTGAACGCCCATTTCAATTTGCGCGCCAAGAACGCCTTCAACATGACCGCCGCGATGGAACACGCCTTTGGCAAGGAAGACAGCCCGTGGATCGTGCTGGATCATTTGTCCGACAAGCGGCGCGATGCGGAGAATAAAACCGAAGCGCTGCACGGCGCGCATTTCCTCACTCTTTATCACCGCGCATCCGGCCGCGTGATGATCGCGATGCCGGGGCTGGAATCCGACGACAATCCCGGCGATACGCTGATGGATATCAAGGAAATGGCGATTGGCGGCATGCGCGGGCAATCGACCGCGCTCTATAATTACACCATGCAGGTCGAAAAAATGATTGCCGATGGCGCGTTCAGGGGCGCGGATGGCAATCCTCTGCCCGTCACCGGCGGCATCGTGATCGGCGCGCATTCCATGGGCTGTACCGCCGCGCAGATGATGGCGATTGGCGGGTATCAGACGGTGCTGGTCGAACCGCGCCCCGTGCATGACGGCCTCATCAACCGCATCGCGGACAATTACGCGAAAATCACCGGCCATGACAAACCGGATGCCGAAACCGTCGTCGAAAAACTCGACGCGTCAGCGGTGAATATCCGCAGCCGTCATTCAAATGTCTGGAACAGCATTATCCTGCCCTGGATCAAGCAGCGCGAAACAGGGCAGAGCTTTGCCTATACGACCGAAGGCCACAACGTCGTTCCCGCCGACCGCGGCATTGGCACCTTCCATCGCGTCGAAATGTCCGTGCCATCCATCAACGGCATCCGCGAGGCGCGGGCCTATGAGGAGAAGGCGATTGTCACGCAGAACACGCACCACAACAACCTGATAACGGATATCCTGCAAAACGCGGCGAAGAATAAACCGCAGCCCAAAAAGTAACCCCGGCTTTCGCCGGGGTTTTTCTTTATTTGTTTCCGCTGAGCATGCTCTCCGGAATATTCAGGAAGTTTCCGCCCGAGCCGCCGCCCGTGATTTTCGGCAGCTGGCCGTCCCATTTCTGCACGGCTTCATACATGATGAGCGACTGGTTTTTCGCCAGCGCCTCGTTCTTGATCATCATCGATTCAGCATCCGCACGCGCGGCGATCAGGCGCTGCTTGGCCTGTTCCTCGATCTGCACGGTCTGGTTCTTGGCCATCTCGGCGCTCTGCACCGCGACCACCTTCGCCTCGACCGCGTTTTCAAACTGGTCCTGGAAATCGATGTTGGTCAGCGCAAACGCCGAAATAGAAATGCCCTGCGCCTTCAGGTCGCTGGCGATCATTTCCTCGATGCCGTTCTGCGCCTTCAGGCGGTTGGCGATCAAATCCATCGCCGCCCACTGGCCGATCACGTTCTTCATCGACGACGTGATAACCTGCGGGATCAGCTTGTCCGCCCAGAAAATGCCGACTTCGGAATACATCTTGACCGTCGATGCGGCATCCAGCGAATAGTTGAGCGCGTATTTGATTTGCGCCTGCTGCACGTCCTTGGTGTAGACCGAGGTGTCGCCGTCGAGGCGCATAATGCGGTTGTCCAGCTGCGTGATGCTCGACATCACCGGCACCACGATATAGACGCCGGGCGGATAGGCGTCGGGGTCGACCTTGCCGAGCGTTTTCTTGACGCCGGTATGGCCGGCATCGACCACGATCACGGTCGAGAGGAAGAAATAGCCGCCGATCAGCAGCACAGCGATAATCACGGCAAGTTTTTTGCCAAAGCCTTCCATTTGCGGGAACCTTTCATGCAAATTGACGATATTAGAATGGGGGTTTTGCGGGCGCGCCATCTGGCGATAAACTTTCGAAAAAAGACTGTCAGGACTGGATATTAGGTCTATTTCTTGCAACGGGCAACGGGGCTGCTGGTATTTCGCATTCCATATCAGCGAAATACGTCCCAAAGCGCAGGATTTACGCCAGTCTTGCGTATCAACCAGACCGCAAAAACCGGGAAAAAACTGCCATGACCAAAAAACCCGTCATTATCTCCCTCCTCGTCATCGCCGCGATCGCCGCAGGTGGGTGGTACTGGTATTCACATAAATCAGCCGGTGGCGACGAGAAAAAGCCCAAAGGCCCGCAGGCCGTCGTGACCGCCGTGGTCGAGGCGCGCGATATCACCTCCACCATCAACGCCGTCGGCTCGCTCATCGCGGATTCAGGAAGTGCTGTTCGAAGAAGGCAAGCCCGTCAAAAAGGGCGACACCCTGATCAAGATGGATTCCAGCCTCATCGAAACCGAATACGCGAAAGCCAAGGCCGCGCTCGATGTCGCCGCCGCCACCTTCCAGCGTGACGACAAATTGAAATCGGGCGGCTTCGTCGCGGGCCAGCAATGGGATGTCTCCCGCGCCGATTACCGCGCGGCGCAGGCGGCCGTATCGAACGCCGAAATCCTCGTCACCAAAGCCGTCATCAAGGCGCCCTTCGACGGCGTTGCGGGCCTGCGCAATTTCTCTCCCGGTGATTACGCAACCGCAGGGCAGGAACTCACCAACGTCGTATCCCTCGACCCGCTGAAACTGGAATTCACCGTGCCGGAGAAAGACTACGCCACCGTCAAGCAGGACCAGAAAATCAATTTCGTGGTCGATGCCTTCCCCGACCGGAAATTCACCGGCGATATTTACGCGATCGACCCGCGCATCAATCCCGAAAACCGCAACTTCACCGTCAAGGCGACCATCCCGAACGGCGACGGCGCCCTGCGCCCCGGCATGTATGCCCGCATCAGCATCGAAACACAGACGCGCCAAGCCGTGCCGATGCTGCCCGAACAAGCCATCATGCCGCAGGGTACTGACAACTATGTCTACACCATTAACGGCAACAAGGCGCAGCGCAAGAAGATCACGATTGGCGAGCGTCAAAACGGTTCTGTCGAAGTGCGCGAAGGCCTGAAAGCAGGCGATAAGGTCATCACCGCCGGCCTGATGAAGCTGAAAGACGGCAGCGAGGTTGCCGAACAAAAGCCCGACGCCGCCGCCGCCCCTGCCCCCGCCAAAGCGGAGTAATAACGGATGACACTTCCCGAACTTTGCATCAAGCGGCCGGTTTTCGCGACAGTGATGAGCCTCTTCCTCATCCTGCTCGGCCTTGTCTCGTACTCGCGCCTTTCCGTCCGCGAATACCCGAACATCGACGAGCCCATCGTCACCGTTTCGACCAGCTATCTTGGCGCGAGCGCGGAGATCATGGAATCGCAAGTGACAAAAGTGCTGGAGGATTCACTCGCCGGTATCGAGGGTATCGAGATCATGTCATCGATCAGCCGGTCGGAAAGCAGCCAGATCACCCTGCGCTTCGTCATCAGTCGCGATCCCGATGCCGCCGCCAACGACGTGCGCGACCGCGTATCGCGCGTGCGCTCGCAACTGCCCGACGAAGTCGACGACCCCACCGTCGCCAAGGTCGAGGCCGATGCCCAGCCCATCATCTACCTCGCCTTCACCAGCGACCGCCTCTCCGCCATGGAGATCACCGATTACGCCGACCGCTATGTGCAGGACCGGCTGCAAAACGTGGAGGGCGTGGCGCAGGCAAACATCATCGGCGAGCGCCGCAAATCGATGCGTCTCTGGCTCGACCCCTTGCGCCTGGCTGCCGCGAAACTGACACCCGCCGATGTCGAAACCGCGCTGCGCAGCCAGAACGTCGAAATCCCGGCGGGCCGCATCGAAAGCAGCCAGCGCGAATTCACCGTCCTGTCCGAAACCGACCTGCGCAGCGCCGAACAGTTCGAAAGCCTGATCCTGAAGCGCGACGGCACCACTTTCGTCCGCCTGCGCGATGTGGGCCGTGCCGAAGTCGCGGCGGAGGATGAACGCCGCGTCGTGCGCTTCAACGGCAAGAACGCGGTGGCGCTCGGCATCGTCAAGCAGGCAACGTCGAACCCGCTGACCGTGTCGCAGGGCATCCAGAAGCTGCTGCCGGACATCCGCTCATCGCTTCCCGAAGGCATGAACATCGAAATCGCGCATGATACTTCCGTCTTCATCGACCGCTCGATCAAGGCTGTCTACCAGACGATTGTCGAGGCCGTCGTCCTTGTCCTGATCGTGATTTTCTTCTTCCTGCGCTCTTTCCGCTCCACCTTTATCCCGCTCGTCACGATTCCCATTTCGCTGATCGGCGTCTGTTTTGCGATGTATGTGATGGGCTATACCATCAACACGCTCACGCTGCTCGCCTTCGTCCTTGCGATCGGCCTTGTGGTCGATGACGCGATCGTGGTGCTGGAAAATATCTTCCGCCATATCGAGGAAGGGAAATCTCCGCGCGAAGCATCGCTGATCGGCGGCAAGGAAATCGCCTTCGCCGTCATCGCCATGACCATCACGCTCGCCGCCGTCTATGCGCCCATCGCGCTCTCCACAGGCAAGACCGGCAAGCTGTTCGTCGAATTCGCGCTGACGCTCGCGGGCGCGGTCATCATTTCCGGCTTCGTCGCGCTGACGCTCACCCCCATGCTGTGCTCCAAAATGCTGTCGGGGCATAAGGAAAAACATGGCCGCATTTACAACGCCATCGAAACATTCCTCGAAAAACTCACTTCGGGCTATGGCCGCCTGCTCGGCCTTGCGCTATCTTGGCGTTTCGTCATCGTCATCATTGGGCTTGCGGTTGCGGGCGCGAACGTCGCGCTGCTGATGCTCATCAAGTCCGAGCTTGCCCCCATCGAGGACCGCGGCACCATCGTCGTGCGCGCGAGCGCCCCCGAAGGCTCCACCATCAATTACATGACCGAGTGGATGAAGAAGCTGGAGCCCATCGCGGCATCCGTGCCGGAAATCGACCGCTATTTCGTCGTGGCCGGCAGCCCGACCGTCTCCGACGGCATCGCTTTCCTGCGCATGAAACCCTGGGAAGAACGGGAGCGCAAGCAGCAGGACATCACCAAGGAACTGACGCCTAGAATCCTGCAGGCGACCGCCGGCATCAGCGCCTTCCCGCGCAACCCGCCGTCGCTCGGCGGCTCCGCCCGCTCCAGCCCCGTGCAGATGGTCATCCTGACCAGCGGCACCTATCAGGACCTCGACAAGGCCGTAACGCAGCTGGTGCAGGATTTCGCAACCTATCCCGGCATGGTCGATGTCGATACCAACCTGCGCATGAACAAGCCGCAGCTGAACATCAAGCTCGACCGCGACAAGACGGCGGCGGTGGACGCCGATATCGACGACGCGGGCCGCACGCTCGAAACCCTGCTCGGCGGGCGTCAGGTGACACGCTACAAGGATAACGGCGAGCAATACGACGTCATCGTGCAAGTGAGCGACGACCTGCGCACCCGCCCGCAAGACCTGACCGATATCTATGTTCGCAACCAGAAAAACGAGATGATCAAGCTCTCCAACCTCGTGACCATCGAGGAAACGGTTGCCCCGCGCGAGCTCAACCACTTCAACCAGCTGCGCGCGGCCGATATCACCGCCAGCCTTGCCCCCGGCTATGCGCTGGGCGAAGTGCTGACCTATGCCGACAAGCGCGCCAAGGAGTTGCTGCCGCCCGGCTTTATCGTCGATTACAACGGTGAATCGCGCGAGTTCAAGAGTTCGGGCGCCAGTATCGTGCTGACCTTCGCGCTCGCCATCGCTTTCATCTATCTCGTCCTCTCGGCGCAGTTTGAAAGCTTCGTCGGGCCGTTCATCATCATGCTCTCCGTTCCGCTCTCCATCGCAGGCGCGCTGCTGGCGCTATACCTGACGGGCGGCACGCTCAACATCTACAGCCAGATCGGGTTGGTGACGCTCATCGGCCTGATCACCAAGCACGGCATCCTGATCGTCGAATTCGCCAATCAGGCACGGGAGAGCAACGACAAGCTGGGCCGCCGCGAGGCCGTGACGCAGGCATCATTGATGCGCCTGCGCCCCATCCTGATGACAACCGGCGCGATGGTGCTGGGCGCGCTGCCCCTCGCCCTTGCCACGGGCGCGGGCGCCGAAAGCCGTCAGCAGATTGGCTGGGTCATCATCGGCGGCATGGGCATCGGCACGTTCTTTACCCTGTTCATCGTGCCGGTGGTTTACAGCCTGCTGTCGCGCAAGGACATGCCCAAACATGGTTAAGAAACCTATCCTCGAGAACAAGCACAGGGCCGTCATTTCCCAGACGGAGTTCGCCAAGCGCATGGCGCACTGGCTGGGCGTGACGCTGCTCATCATCTTCGTCTCGCTCGCCGTGGGCGTGCTCGGCTATCGCGGGTTCGAGGGCATGGCATGGATCGACGCGCTCCTCAACGCCTCCATGATCCTGGGCGGCATGGGCGAGGTCGATGCGCTGCATACCGTTGGTGGAAAATTGTTTGCGTCCTTCTACGCGCTTTATTCCGGCATCCTGCTGGTCGTTTGCGGCGGGTTGCTGCTGGTGCCGGTGTTCCACCGCGTGCTGCACCATTTCCACGCCGAGAAATAAAAAAACGCGGCCCGTTTCCGGACCGCGTTTTTTTAAAGCATTATTTCCTCACTTCGCCTGATGCACCAGCTGGCCGATGCGCTGGCTGACCAGCACGAGCATGTCGAGATCGACCTGCGGCTGGGTGCGGAGTTCGTTCACGAGCGCGTTGATCTTGTTGGTGCGCACGCTGTTTTCTGCGAACCACTTGTCGACCATGGCGCGGTCGGGCTTTGCGTTTTTCTTGACCGAGCCCGCAAAGGCCATCGTCAGCGCCGCCTGATGGATGTAGAAATCATCCGTCAAACCGCCCATGATGCGCGCCTGCCACGAGGTTTGCGGCACCAGCTCCGCCACCTTGCGGCGCAGCCAGACGAGGCCGAGGCGGTCGCCCACCACGAAATACATCTCCGCAATCGCCTTGATATCCGCGCCGGAACGGCGGGCGATGGAGGTAATGTCGGTGGCCGACGAGAGCAGTTTCGCAACCGCGATGTCGGATGCCAGCGCTGGCGTCATGCCGCTTTCGGCGAAATGCTTTTCGTCCTCCTGCACGGATACATGCAAGCCTTCGGGCACGATTTTCGCGACCGATTTCTTCAGCATCTCGACGCCCGGCTGGAAGGCTTCGACTTCTTTTCCCACATTCAGGTCGCCACCGCCGAAGCGCAGGTACCAAGTGACGGTGCGTTTCGCCACCACGAACACCTCGTTCAGCGCGTCCAGTTGCACGGTTGCCGGCACCTTGTTGTCGAGCGCCTCGATCGCCGCCCACATCTGCGGCAGGGCGTAGGATTCCATCACGATGATGAAGGCCTTCACGACCTCGCCCAGCGGCGCGCCGGTTTTCTGCATGCGCGACATGACGAAAACGGGGCCCATGCGGTTGACGATCATGTTGACCAGCTGCGTTGCGATGATTTCGCGGCGCAAGCGGTGCGCCTTGATCTCGTCCTTGTATTTGTGCAGCGCTTTCGGGAAGTAGTCGAACAGCAACCCTTCCATCCGCGCATCGTCCGGCACATCGGTTTTCAAAAGTTCGTTATAGATATCGATCTTCGCCCAAGAGGTGAGGATGCAAAGCTCAGGCCGCGTCAGACCGCCGCGTTCCTTGGTCAGACGTCCCAGCGCCTCGTCATCCGGCAGGCCTTCAAGGCTGCGCTTGATCAGGCCGGATTTCTCCAGATGGCGGATCAGGTCGATATGCATGCCCAACTGGTCGCGGGCGATTTTCTGCTGCAGCGACAGCGATTGCGACTGCTGGTAATTGTCGCGCAGCACCAGTTCCGACACTTCTTCCGTCATGTCGGCCATGAGTTTATTGCGTGCCTCCATCGAGAGTTTCCCGCGCCCGACGACGTCGGACAGCAGGATCTTGATGTTAACTTCATGGTCGGAGCAATCGACGCCGCCCGAATTGTCGATGAAGTCGGTGTTGATGCGGCCGCCGTTGCGGGCGTATTCGACGCGCGCGAGCTGCGTGGTGCCGAGGTTCGCGCCCTCGCCGATCACTTTCGCGCGCACATCTTTCGCATCGACGCGCAGGTTGTCGTTGGTCTTGTCGTCGGCATCCGCATGGCTTTGCGCCGCCGATTTGATGAACGTGCCGATGCCCCCCAGCCATATCAGGTCGACTTGCGCCTTCATGATGCTGCGGATCAGTTCGTCGGGCGTGACGCTGTCTTCGGAAATGTCGAAGGCTTTCTTGATCGCCGCCGACAGCTTGATCGTTTTCGCCGAGCGGTCGAACACGCCCCCGCCCGCCGAGATTTTGTCCTTGTTGTAACCGTCCCAGCCGAGACGGTTGTCGAACATGCGCTGGCGTTCGACAAAGCTGGACGCCGGATCGGGGTTCGGGTCGCAGAAGATATGCACGTGGTTGAACGCGGCCAGCAGCTTCATCTGTTTTGACAGCAAAACCCCGTTGCCGAACACGTCGCCCGCCATATCGCCCACGCCGACGGTGGTGAAAGGCTGTTTCTGGATGTCGGTGCCCATTTCGCGGAAGTGGCGCTTCACACATTCCCAGCCGCCGCGCGCGGTGATGGCGATGCCTTTATGGTCGTAACCCGTCGCGCCGCCGGAGGCAAACGCGTCGCCGAGCCAGAAGCCGGCCTTTACCGACAATCCGTTCGCGTGGTTGGAGAATGTGGCTGTGCCTTTGTCCGCCGCGACGACCAGATAGGGGTCGGGGCCGTCATGGCAGACCACATCTTTGGGGCGCACGATCTTGCCCTTGACGCTGTTATCGGTGAGGTCGAGCAGCGCCTGCACGAAAATCTTGTAGCAATCGACGCCTTCCTGCAGGTATGCGTCGCGGCCGCCCGTTTTCGGCGGCTGCTTCACGACGAAACCGCCCTTCGCGCCGACCGGCACGATGACGGTGTTCTTCACCTGCTGCGCCTTCATCAGGCTCAGGACTTCGGTGCGGAAATCTTCGTGGCGGTCGGACCAGCGGATCCCGCCGCGGGCGATGTCGCCGCCGCGCAGGTGGATCGCCTCGACGCGCGTGGAATAGACATAGATTTCCACATGCGGGCGCGGCAGCGGCAGTTCGATGATGTTTTTGGAATCCAGTTTCACCGCGAGCAGGTTCTTCGGCTGACCGTTTTCGTCCGTCTGGAAGTAGCTGGTGCGCAGCGTTTTCTCTATCAGCGTTTTGTAGCTGCGCAGGATACGGTCATGGTCGAGCTTTTGCACGCCACCCAGCATCTCGATGATTTTCTCGCCGGCAAGGCGCGCTTTCTCCGCCGATTTCGCGCCCGCTTTCGGGTCGTGCAGCAGCTTGAACATCTCGACCAGTTCGCGCGCGATTTGCGGGTAGGCCGCCAGCGTTTGTTCAATGTAAACACGGGAATACGGCAGGCGCGCCTGACGCATATAACCGGAATAGGTGCGCAGCACCATCACTTCGCGCCAGTTGAGGTTCGCGCGCAGGACAAGCTGGTTGAGCCCGTCGCTTTCCGCGCGGCCTTTCCACACCTGAATGAAGGTTTCTTCGAGGTTCTGCATCGCATCCAGCACGGGCAGGATGTCGGACAGCGGCACGGGTTTGGATTCATGGTACACCTTCAGGCGGTATTCGCCCTTGGGCGCCGCATGCAGGCGGTAGAATTCGACGCGGATATCGTCCTTGCCGTCGTGATGCACCATCGTTTCCAGCTGGCGGATGTCGTGCACGGCGTTGCGGATTTCGATGGACTCGTGATAGGCGGAGGGGAAGGCGCGGCCATAGGTAAAGGCCAGTTCTTCGCCCTTGATCTTGCCATAGACGTCGATCAGGACTTTTTTCAGGCGCTCGGCCCATTCGCGGGACAGCTCGATCAGCTGCGCTTCCAGCTTCGCATGGTCATAGGACGCGCCACCGTCTTCGACGCGCACGGTGAACAAGAGACGCGCGAGCAGGCTGTCATCGAGCGTCGTGAAGAAATTCGCGACGCGGCCATTCAGGCCGTGTTCCAGTATGCGCTCCGCCTGCAGGCGGAATTTCGTGTTGTAGCGGTCGCGCGGCACGTAGAGCAGGCAGGACATATGCTTGCCCATCGTGTCCATGTGGGAGAACAGCGCGACGCGCTGCTTGATCTGCAGGCGCAGGATTCCGAGCGCAAGTTTCTGCAGGTCTTCGGCGGAGACCTGGAACAATTCGTCGCGCGGCATTTTTTCGAGGATATGCTCCAGCGCCTTGTAGTCATGCGTGCCGCGGATGAAGCCGCCATGCTCGATCGTTTCCGCCACTTTCTGGCGCACCATCGGGATCTCGCTCGTGCGGCAGGAATATGTCGAGGAGGTGAACAGGCCGACGAAGATATGCATGCCGGTCAGCTCGCCCTTGTCGTTCACTTTTTTGACGACGATGGCATCCATCGGGACGCGGCGGTGGACGGTCGAAATTTCTCCCACCAGCTTGCCGATCGAGACAGCCCAGCGGCTTGCACGAAGTCCTTCGATCAGGCGGTTTTCGGCATCGTCGCCGATTTCGATCACGCGGCCGCCTTTCAGCACGCCGAGGCTGGAACCCGCCAGCGTCGCCGCCTTGCCGCCCGCGACGTTATAGGCGCGGTAGCCGAGCAGCGTGAAATTGTTGTTTTTGACATAGGCGAGGAAATCGCGGGATTCCTGCAAATCATGCTTGTCGTGGTTCTTGGCAAAGCCGGCCTCGAATACAGACACGTCGTCGATTTTCGCCAGCATGGCGCGCCAGTCGGATGTTGCCGCGCGCACGTCGTTCAATGTTTGTTCAAGCGCCGTTTGCAATTTGCGCATCGCATCGGTCGTCAGCATCTGTTCCAGCTGTACATACACGCAAGATTCCACCAGTTTCGCATCAGCATGCTTGCCGGCCTGAACCGATTTCAGCTTGCTGCCCTCGCGCTTGACGGAAAGGATCGGGTGGAACAGCACATCGATGTTGAAACCGTGGCTGAGCAGGGCGGAGGCGATTGAATCGATGATGAAAGGCATGTCGTCGTTGACGATCTGGATGACCGTATGCGGTATATGCCAGCCGTCGCGTTTCAGCTCGGGGTTGAAGACGCGGACTTTCAGCTGGCCGCTCGCCCTCTCTCCTGCCCAGTCGCACATCGAACCCGCAACGCGGGAAAGATCTTCCGCCTTCCAGCCCTGCAAATCATCGGGCGGAACCTGCTGGTAAAAAGCGGAGAGGAATTCGTGCAGCAGCTGGTTTTCTTTTTTCGCTCCCTTCCCTTCTCGCGACGCGATCAATGCGTTTTGGATAAGGCGGTCTTTTTGGGGCGACTTGGACATGCGAAACACCTGCTGTATAAGGATTTTTGCTTCCTCAATCATACGCCTGAGGCATGGACAATTAGTTAAACCAAGCAGGGACAATTGCCAACCGAAAACGGAAGCCAAAATCATCATAAAATCCGGTACTTAAGGGGTAAAATCTATGCTGCGGTGCAGCGTCCGTCAGAGGTCGTCATCGGGCTCGGGTAGGTGCGCGCAGAACAGGGCGAAAAGGGGCCCGATGCCCGGCAGCAGCACCGCAAAAACAGACCACCAGACACGGAACGGTACGCGTTCTTTTTCGGTCGCCGGCGGGTTCGGCCAAAGACGGTTGAGCACCACCGCGCAGAGCACAAGATGCACGGCCAAAAAAATCCAGAGGTTCTGTTCCATGTCGGGGAATGCCTTTGCGGGGCGCAGCTATAGAGCCTGATTAGATTCTCTCAACTTTGATCTCAAGTTTCAACGGTTTTTTGCGTGTATAACGCGTTGTCACGCGCAGTTCCGCAAGGGCGGCAACGGCTTGCGCGGAAAATAATTTTTTGAAAAAGAGGCCGCGCGTCACGCGTCGTCACGCGGTTTTTAGCCGCGTTTTGGCTTCTGCGGCTGTGGCGCGGGCTTTGATTCGTCATTCGCATGGAGGCCCGCACTACGCACCGATCCGCAAGACGCGGGATCGAACACCGATGCCAGCACGGCTTCGCGCCAATCCACGCCCTTGCCCTGCGGCAGCACGCTGTCGATCATCTCGGGCGCGGCTGCGCCGAGGCTTTCCAGCCAGGTTTTCAGCGCATCGGTTTGCTTTTTATCTGCCGTCATTTCTTGAACAACCCCGTTAAAATAACCAACCAATAATACGGGAATCGTATTAAAGATTTCTTAACAAAATAATCCCATATCATCTTGCCATATTTACCGTGCCTTAACCCCCATGTGACAGAATACGTCTAGTTTTGAAAATGGGGACGATATGCTTCACGCCTTTTCCAGCACCGCACGAAAGGAATTGCCCGCCGGGCAACGCGGCGCGCTGCTGGCCGTGATCGCGGGGCATTTGTCGGAAGGCCATGCGACGGAAGCGGCCTGCGCGCTGCGCCAATATGCCGCCGTTGAATCCGACACCGGCATGCTGGATACCGTCATCACCAAAACGCTCAACACGCTGTCAGAAACCGCGCATGACAAGCTGCCCGATGTTTTCACCGGCTTGTTCGCCCATACCTCCCAGCCCGCCGCGCATATGCTGTTCGCGCAGAAGCTGTTTGAAAACGCCCGCGATATCACCTGCGACAAGGCCTTCGACGGTTTGCTGGAGGTGTCTCACAAGGACAAGGCGCTCGCCCGCTACACGGTCAAGAAAATGGACGCCGTTATCTGCGCCTTTGCCGATGCGAAGAAAATCCCGGATTTCAAGGAACGCGTCGCGCTGATCGGCGCGATTGGCTTGGGCCATGCCGCGAATGAAGAAAAACTGAAACACACCGCGCGCCATCTGCTGCTGGAAGAAATGGCGAAGGCGCGTGACGCGGCATCAATTGCCACCATCCTGCGCGCGACCGTGAAACAGAATACCCCCGATGCGGAGATTGATAACGCGGCGGCGGAACGCTGGGCCGCGATTGTCGCCCCCCTGCCCCGCGCCGAAAAATTCAAGGCAGCTTTGGATGTGGCCGAAGTGCTGAACAAACCGCGCGCCAACCATATTGAACACGGCAAGACTTTCGCCGCCGCCCTGCGCACCATTATCTCCGTCGCGCAGGATTGCAGCAAAGAAGGCGGCCTGCCCGAAAACGTCACGCTGGCCCTGATCGGCATCGTGCGCGAAGGCTTCGACAAAACCGGCGCCGCCACGCAAGCGCTAAAACAAGCGGCGGCGAAGCCGAAGTTCTCGCTGAAGAATTTCCTGCATATTTAAAATTCCGCGCATAAAAAAAGCCCCGCTGTTTCCAGCGGGGCTTTTTTTGAGTGAAAGCGATTACGCCGCTTTTTTCGACAGGGTGTCTTCGCCCTTGTTCCAGTTGCACTGGCACAGTTCGTCGGTTTGCAGCGCGTCGAGGATCCGCAGGACTTCGTTTACGTTGCGGCCGACTTTCAGGTCATTCACCGAAACGTGGCGAATGACGCCGTTGGGGTCGACGACGAAGGTCGCGCGGTTGCAGACGCCCGCTTCCGCATGCAGGATGCCGAGCGCGGTCGAGAGTTCGCGCTTGATATCGGACAGCATCGGGAAGGGCAGGTCTTTCAGGTCTTTGTGGTTCTGTTTCCAGGCGAGGTGGACATAGTCGCTGTCGGTCGAGAGACCGAGCACCTGTGCGTCGCGGTCAGCGAAGTCTTTGTTCAGCTTGCCGAACGAAGCGATTTCGGTGGGGCAGACGAAGGTGAAATCTTTCGGCCATGCGAACAGCACCAGCCATTTGCCTTTGAAGGAAGCGTTGGTCAGTTCCTTAAAAGCGGTTTTCTGGTCGTCGGAAACGACGCCGGTGAGTTTGAATTCGGGGAATTTCTGGCCGATTGTCAGCATGTAAAGCACCTTTCGATTTTGTGTTCCAATATTGTGTGATGAAAATGGGGTTGAGGGGGCGAATTGTCAAGGATTCCCGCCAAATATTCACGCATTCCGCATGAAAGACTGTAGTTACAGTGCATTGCTAATATGTGATTATGTATAATGCAATGTCAGGCGAGAATATTCACCGCAGGCGGTGCTCCTGACGTGGCGGCGGCCGCGACATGCTGGATCGCGCTGACAGCATCGCGCAGGGTGTTGTTACCGGCGGTAATGTCGCGGTTATTGGCGACGCCTTTTTCCTGCAGCCTGCGTTTGGCCGCCTCCAGAATGCGTTTGAGATCTTCCCGCGCATCCTTCGCGGCCTGTACGAATTCAGAATCCGCGCGCCGTTTTTGGGCATCGACGGCAAGGGCGCTGCCCTGCTGCTGAATTTTGTCGCGCAGCGCGGCGCCTTCTGCCTCCCGCTGCTTTTTGATGTCGTCCAGCGCTTGGCGCACGGTTTCCGGCGTTGCGGCGGCGGGCTGTTCGGTGCCACCCGCTTGTGCGGCGGCATCGGCGGTTTGCGCCGTTGATGGGGCTACGGAGGGCGACGCGCCGCCGCCCGCGCTGCCATAGTCGCGCACAGCCTGTTTCAATTCATTCGCCAGTTGCGCAGCCTGCCGCGCGGCAGCTTCGGGATTCACGGCGGCCAACATCCGCAGCATGGCGAGTTTTTCCTTGATCTGCTTGATTTTCTCGGCGGCATCGGCCTTGCGCTGTTCGGCCAAGCTGCTGCGCGAAGATTGCAGGCGTTGCAGCAGGTCCTGTGATTCCTGATACTGCTTGCGCAAATCCCTGGTTTTTTCTGGATCGGCTTTTTCAAGATGGTCGAGCAGCGCGTTTTGGGGAGATTGTTTTTTGGCGGCGGACACATTCGCGGCCCCCGTTTTCAGGAGCGAAATAAGCGTCGTCTGCGCGGTAAACGGCCCGAGCGCGGTCATGACAATACCTTCTGTATCCGACAAGTGAGGCCTACTGGCCTGTTCTATAATTATAGAAGAAAGTTATTAACGAGCCGTTGCGGCTTCAATCCCTTGGCACTGCAGGGCTTTTAGTCGCAAGTGATATCGGTTTTGTAGAAATTCCCGATCGTCAGCTTGCCCGTTTCACCCTGGCAGGCGATTTTTTTGACCGGCGGCAGCAGGATTTGCGCGCGCATCGCCGTTTCGGCGGTCATTTTCACCAGCTGCTTCTGCTCTTCCTCGCGGCGCAGACGGTCGGTTTCATCCTTTGGCGGCGCGGGCGCTGGCGTATCCGCAGGCGCGGGATCGCGGATCAGCGGCGCGAGTGTGTCGTAAATGGCGTCGGCATGTTTTTTCGACGCCGGCGCGCGCGCCGCGACCGATAGCAGGAAAACGCGGTCATCGTCGCCTGCGCTGCGCAGACGATCCACCAGCACGGGCATAAACTTTTCGGCGGAGCCAGAGTCAGACAGCAATTCCTGCGCAACGCTTTTCTGGATCGGCGTCAGCGCGTAATCGAGGCCGCCTGTGAATTGCAGGATGCGCCAGTCGTCGCGTTTCGGTGAATCGGGATAGGCGGCCAGCAGAAGTCCCGCCACCTGCCCGCGCACGAAATTTTGCTTGAGCGTGCCGTCATCCAGCGCAGCCTCCAACTGCGGCAGCTGTTTGCGCACGGTGTCGGCATAGGCAGGGTCGGAAAGATATTCCTGCAATTTCGGGATCGCCGCCGCTTCGCGCAATTTGCCCGAAAGGCTGCCCGCAATCAGGTCCATGATCGCACGCGGGTCATGCGCGGCGGGGGCGAGCATCAGCGGCGTCTGGTTCACGACCGCCAGCGGCACGCGCGGCGTGACGCCGCAGACGAAATCGCCGTGCAAGCCGGTATCGCAGCAGGCATAGGACGGCGCGACGCTGATTTTCTCCTCAGCTTTCAGCGCGCAGATAAATTCATAGCTGGTATAGGCGGTGATTTTCTTGCCGTCGCCCGTTCGGCGCGGCGCAGGACGCTTGCGCCGCATCACCGGAAAACAGCGACGCCGCAGCGATGATGACCGCTGCGGCGCGCATAAATGATTTTGTATGGATTGCCATCACGGGGGTGCGACGTTGACACCGTAGTTGCGGGCGATTTCGAACAGCCCGCCTTTCGAGCCGGTGCCGATCGCCTTGAATTTCCAGCCCAAGCCCTCGCGGAACAGCTCGCCGAAAATCATGGCGTTGTCGGATCCTGCGTCTTCGGTCAGGTCGAAGCGGGCCAGTTCAGATCCGGTTTCGGAATTGACGACGCGCATATAGGCGTTCTTGATGTCGCCGAAATTCTGCTGGCGGTCGTCGGCGTTGTGGATGGTGACGGCGAAGGCGACTTTTTCGATGTCGTAGGCGAGCGTATCGAGGCTGACCTTGATGACTTCGGCATCATCGGCGTCGCCTTCTTTCTTCTCGCCGGTCGTGTTGTCGCCCATGTGCTGGATCGCGCCGGAATCTGTTTCGAGGTTGTTGTAGAAAATGAAATCGGTGTCGCGGCGGACCTTGCCCTCGCGGTTCAGGATGAAGGCGGAGGCGTCGATGTCGACCGCATGGCCGTCTTTCGTTTCGGGCGCTTCCCAGCCGAGGCCGATGAAGACCTTGTGCAATGACGGGTCGACGACAAGAAGATCGACTTCCTCGTCTTTCTTCATGATTTCTTTTCGAAGACTGATACCCATTTTACAAATCCTCCGGCAAAAAAATTTTAGTCGTCAAAGCTTCTGCAACTGCTTGATAAGTTGCCGCATATCATCCGGCAATTCTGCCTTAAATGATACTTTATTATTGGTTACCGGATGGTTAAATTCCAGCTGCGCGGCATGCAGCGCCTGACGCGGAAAACCTGTCAAACCCTTGGCCGCCTTTTCCGGAACTTTGTGCGCGCGGATGAATTTCGGGATGCTGGGCTTGCCATACACAGGGTCGCCGACGATCCAGTGCTGCAGATGCGCCATATGCACGCGGATCTGGTGCGTGCGTCCCGTCTGCAACCGGCATTCGACGAGGCTTGCGACCATGCCGTAGGTTTCGAGCAGCGTGTAATCGGTAATCGCGTCCTTGCCGCCCTCCACCAGCACCGCCATTTTCTGGCGGTTGGTGCGGCTGCGGCCGATCTGCGTTTCGATGCGGCCGGAAGTTGGCGTGACGTTGCCCCAGCAGAGCGCGTTATAGACGCGCTTCAATTTGCGGGATTCAAGTTGTGCGGAAAGCCCCTTATGCGCGGTGTCATTCTTGGCGACGACCAGCAGGCCGGAAGTTTCTTTATCCAGCCGATGCACGATACCGGGGCGCTTCACGCCGCCGATGCCCGACAGTTGGTCGCCGCAATGGGCGAGCAGCGCATTCACGAGCGTGCCGTCCCAGTTGCCCGCGCCCGGATGCACGACCATGTTCGGCGCCTTATTGATGACGAGCAGGTCTTTGTCTTCGAAAATAATGTCGAGGTCGATTTTCTGCGGTGTGGGCAGCGCCTCCACGGCCGGCGGCACCACGATGGTGAATTTCGAGCCGCGCGCCCTTGTCCTCTTCCTCTACTTTGATTGTCAGGCTTTCCATGGTAACAATATAACCGAAGCCAAGGAGAAGTGTCATGCAGGGAATGAAGATACTGGTGGGCGTCATGAGCCTGATGATCGTCATCTGCATCGGCCTGCTCGCCTATGGCCTGGCGACCAAAACGGGCGAATTGGCAGCGGAAAAGCCCAAAGCGACGGCCGAAACCATCACGGAATTGCAGTTGCCCGCCCTCTCCCGCATCGAGCGCATGTCGGGCGACAGCGATGGCGCGGTCCTTTATGTGGAATCAACGGAAGGCGACTATTTATATTTCGTCAGCCCCGCGTCCTCCGTGCGCATCCGCATTAAACGTCAATAAATTCAACACGTTAATCCACTGCCGGAACTCGACTCACCCATATTCGTTGGCTGTCCAACAACATGTCCAACGTACACGGGAGGACACTATGAAAGCCCATAAAGACGCCAAGCCCTTTGACCTGCCCCTGCGCGAAGACGCGTTGGTGATTTTGCAGGCCGATCACGACCATCTCCGCAAATTATTCGCCGAATTCCAGCGCCATGTCGGCCGCGATGAGGAAGACACGTCCGCCAAAGAGACCATCGTGCGCGAAGCCTGCGACCTGCTCGAAATCCACACCCAGCTTGAGGAAGAGATTTTCTACCCCGCTATCCGCAAGGCGCTCGGCGAGGAAGAACTGATGCATGAAGCGAAGATCGAGCACGACACCGCGGACGAGCTGATGGACGACCTGCGCAAGCTGTCGCCCGATGACGAGATTTTCGACGCGAAATTCATCGTACTGTCCGAAATCGCCACCATGCACATGAAGAAGGAAGAAAAGGAAATCTTCCCGCTCGCGCGCAGCGCGAAGATGGATATGTTCGCCCTTGGCCGCAAAATCTCGCTGCGCCGCGAAGTGCTGGTGATCGGCAAGCGTATCGGCGAGACGCTGGACGAGATGAACCACAACATTCATCCGGTCGATGAAGCCTCCGCAGCCGATGCGGCTGGTTTGCTGCCCGATATTCTGGTCCCGCCGCCCGGCTTCCGGTAACAAAACCGGCGCTGAGGCGTAGGCAACACGAACTTAAATTCAGGAGAAGCGCGATGAAAAAATCCGCAGCGAATAAAAAAGAAACCACCGCCCTTTCGCTCCTTGCGAAAGACTTTGGCACCGCCATGACCAACTTCCGCGAATTCGCCAAAGTAGTGGAAAAGGATGACAGCAATATCGACCGCAAGGTCGAGCTGGTGCGCGAAACCTGCGCCGATGTGATGACGCATTTGCAGGTGCGCGAAGACGTCCTTTATCCCGCAATCCAGAGCGCAACAGGCGATGAGGAACTGGTTAAACGCGAACTCGATGGCAATGAAACCGTCAAGGCGCTCATCAGCCGCCTGAACCAGCTTGAACCCGGTGACGAGCTGTTTGACGCCACCTTTATCGTGCTGGGCGAAACAGTTGCTGCGCATGTGAAGGCGGAACAGCAGATATTGTTCCCCGAAGCGCGCGCCGCTGGTCTTGATGTCGCCGCACTCGGCCAGAAAATCCTGAAACGCGAGGCTGAATTGAAGGCGCGCGAAGGGATTGAAGAACAACTGTCTGATATTAATATCACCGGCCACCATGCCGCCGGTGTGATCACCAAGGCTGGTTTCCAGCCGTAACGAGGTTGACGTTCCCGCTATAGTGCGGGAATTCGCAAAGGCATCCCGTGCCGCCGCGTGTACCGGCAGCACGGGATGCTTTATTTTTGCGTTACAGGAAAATCCCGCCTGCCGCCTCGATGCGCTGCCCGTTGACCCAGCGGCAATCATCCGACAGCAATGCCGAGACAAGCGCGCCGATATCGTCGGGCAGGCCGACGCGACCAAGCGCCGTGCTGCTGGCGATCATGTCGTTCACCGCCTTGTTGTCACGCACCGCGCCGCCGCCGAAATCGGTTTCGATCGCACCGGGGGCAAGGACGTTGACAGAAATCTTGCGCGGGGCCATTTCCTTTGCCATATAGCGCGTCAGCGTTTCAATACCGCCTTT
The DNA here is from genome assembly GCA_029266795.1 of Alphaproteobacteria bacterium. Classification (GTDB taxonomy): domain Bacteria; phylum Pseudomonadota; class Alphaproteobacteria; order Micavibrionales; family UBA2020; genus JAPWJZ01. The sequence goes on from JAQSWE010000015.1 coordinate 34,810, forward strand.
CATCGACCCGTAGGCTGCGTAACCCGGCATCGAAAAGCGCGCGAGGCCAGAAGATACGTTCAGGATACGCCCGCCATCCTTGATCAGCGGGAGTAGTTTTTGCGACAGGAAAAACGTCGATTTGAAATGTATATTCACCATCTGGTCGAATTGTTCTTCGGTCGTTTCCATGAAACCGGCATGGACGCCGGTCCCCGCGTTGTTAACCAGCGCGTCGAAATCCTTGCACCCGAATTTTTCCTGCAATGTTTTGGCCACCATCGCGGCGAAGTCACCAAATGATTTGCTGTCGGAAACATCCAGCTGCAGCGCCGCGCCTTTACGCCCTGTGGCGGTCACTTCGGCGACAGCCTTTTCCGCTTCGTCTTTTTTGCTGTGGTAGGTGATGATGATGTCATGGCCTTTTTGCGCAAGGTGCTGCGCCATGTTCTTGCCGAGCCCACGACTGCCGCCGGTGATCAATACGATGCCCATTTTTATTTTCCCTCTACTTGGTCGATGCGTTGCAGAACCTCCGGCTTGTCCCATTCAAACGGGCCGGCGAAGGTGTCGACAATATTGCCGCGCGTGTCGATCAGGAAGCTGGTCGGCAGCCCCTGATAAAGTTTTTCCCACGCGGCCGGGATCTGCCGGTCGGTGTCGAGATAGACAGCAAGGCTGGACGCGCCATGTTTTTTCAAAAATTCCGCGATTTTCTCGGGCGTGCCGTTGCGGTCGAGGCTGATGGCGACGACGGTCACATCCTTGAGCTTTGCCAGCGACGGCAGCTCGGCGACGCAAGGGGTGCACCAGGTTGCCCAAAGGTTAACCAGCACGCGGCTGCCCCGGAAATCTTCCAGCGTCTTTTTCGCGCCTTTGGCGTCGTAAAAAGTCACCGGCGGCGGGGTATTGTTTTTAGTGACGGTCGAGATATTTTCCTTATTATCAGCGGGATATGACAATACCATTGTGGCAATCCCGTAACCCAGCAGGGCGATCAGCGCGACAGCCCAGAGATAGACGATTTGTGGCTTTACCCGCATGGTTCTTTAACTCCAAAATAACAAAAAGGACTCTATAATAATAAGATGGTGGGTGCGAGATGAGAATAGCGGTACTGATGCTTCCGATAGCCATGCTTTTTCTGACCGGTTGCGGCGTCAAGCCCAATCAGGTTGACCCGCCTGCGAGCGTGGAAAAGGGCAAGGATTATTTCCCCCGCACCTATCCTGACACCGCGACCGATCCGAACCCCCAACGGTATGTACCGAAATGACCCAGACCACCGCCTATAAAAATTCCCGCCTGCGCATGGAGGATGTGGAACTGGCATCCGTCGCCGAAAAATTCGGCACCCCCCTGTATTGCTACAGCGCGGGGCAGATCGAAAAGAATTACGAGGCCTATCGCCGCGCGCTGAAAAGCGTGACCGATGATTTCACGATTTGCTATGCGACCAAGGCGAACAGCAATATCGCCGTCCTCAAGGTGCTGCAAAAACGCGGCGCGGGGGCGGATATCGTCTCGGGCGGGGAACTCCGCCGTGCGCTGGCCGCCGGCATATCGCCGAAAAAAATCGTCTATTCCGGCGTCGGCAAAAGCGACGAAGAGATCACCTTCGCCATCAAGACCGGCATCATGCAGATCAACGTGGAATCGGAGCCTGAGCTGGTATCCATTTCCCGCATCGCGAAGAAGCTGAAAAAGACCGTCGATGTTTCCATCCGCATCAATCCGAACGTCGACGCCAAGACCCATGCCAAGATCACGACGGGCAAGAAAGAGAACAAGTTCGGCATC
>JAQSWE010000212.1 GCA_029266795.1 Alphaproteobacteria bacterium
TTAACCTCGCGCACCTCGACGCCCTCTTTGCGCGCGAGATCGCCGGAGCCGTCCTTGGAATTGTTGTCGAACACGATGATGCGCGCATTCGGCAGCGCGGCGCGCATTTGCCGGATGACCGGCACGATGGTCAACGCCTCGTTATAGCACGGCAGGACAATGGCAATTTCAGGCTGGCTTTTGTCGGTCACGGCAGTCATCGCAACACCCCATCGATGCGGTGAAAAGACAGGCGGTCGCCTGCCCCGCCACTTTGCGACAATGCCGAACCAAAATCAATTTCTTCGTCACGGCAAGCGTTTGAATGCGCTCAGTAAATTGCGTATATCGCATTTAATTCTTGACTTATAGCCATAATCACGGTAGTATGAAAATGATGAAAGGAGTCAAAAATTGATACCGGAGCCCCTGAAGCCCCTTCTCCAGTTAGCCCTCAAGATTATCCGCACAGTTTTTGGTTATTTGCGTTTGAAGACGGCCGTGGGCGGCGCGATGATCGGGCCGCGCGGCGCTTCCACAGGCCCCTTTTGCAAAGGCACAGGTGCGTCACGCCCTACCGCCGACATCGTATCGCTGTTGAAAGTGCGCGTGATGCGGATAATGACGTTCTTCTTGTCCGTCCTGTCTTCCACGCGTTTTAGCACCAGCTTGATGTCTGCATCCTTTTTCGCGGAGACCCTGTCGATCTGCCAGACACCGTTCGTGGCGCGGGCGAAGGCATCGGTCAGCGTTTCGCGCAGGAATATCTTTGCGCCGGGCTTTAGGAAATCGGGGATGCGACCGGGAATTTCGGCTACGCGCTTCGGGTCGTATTCCATTTCCAGCCCGCTTCTGAAGCGCAGGTACAGCACGTCGTCGCGGGCGATGCGGCCATTCACGAGGGGGCGTTCCAGCGAAAATTCGCGCACGGACTGTTCCGCGCCGTCAACAGATAGCACGGCACCACGGAAAATGAACGGCGGGATTTCTTCGGGGAGCATCGCTTACGGTTTCTTCCTGAACCTTGCAGTTTCGGGCGCGCGGATATCGCGCGTCAATTTATGGACCGGGCCCGTCGTTTTCAGGCGCATGGTTTCCCGGTTAAAATCCGCCCGCATATGCCACGGTCCGCGCAGCAGCAACAGGGAGACCGTATCATCGGTCACATCGCCAGCGTTTTTATACCGCACATCGGCGACCTTCCAGCTGCCCTGCCCCGCGCCGCGTTCGATGAAGACCTCGTCACCCTTGCGGATGAAAGGTTTTGCTTCGCGGCGGGACGCACGGGCCGCCATCTCAGGCCGGCTTCAGCGGATCGTTGCCGGTTTTCTTGGGCGCGACAGGCGCGTTGTCGTTCTCCGCAACCGGCGGCTGGACGGGCGCGGCGGTGTTGAAATCGGCGGCGGGTGCCAGCGGTTTCTGCGGCAGGTACGGGCCGTATTCTTTTTCCAGCGAGGTGTAATAGAGCTTCAGCGAGCGGATCTGCGTGTCGGTCACTTCGGCCCATTTTTCTTTTTTCTTGGGGTCGAGGCGGTCCTGCTCGATGCGGTCGAGCTCGCGCCGCGCCTTCGCGACCGTCATCCACGGCACATCGTTGTTGGTGTCGAGGATATGGTTGGCGATGAAACGCTTCATCGCTTCCTGTTTTTCCAGCGGCAGTTCCTCGGGCGCGTTTTCATACACGATGCGGCCCGCGAATTTCACGAAGCGCGTAATGTTTTCGTCTTCCTTGATTTCCTCGGCGAAGCGCGTGCGGAAATTGGTGACGAGGGTCGCCGCTTCCTTCCAGGACGGCGCGTCGCGGAATTCCTTGGACCATGCGTCAAGTTTCGCCTTGGTTTCGGGCGCGGTTTCTTCGTGCAGCAGTTCTTCGGGCTGCGTCGTCCAGGTCGGCGTTCTGGCGGGGCGCTCTTCCTTGGCCAGCTTGGCCGCTTCCTGGATGTTCTCGAGGAATTGCGGATTTGCCTTGAGGAGCGCGGCGCGGTCGTTCGCCAGTTTCTCGTCAAAACCGGCGGGCAGGACGGCTTCCGACATATCGATCGGCATCAGGATCGGCTGCTGCGTCTTGCGCACGAGGCGGAAGGCAGACACGGGATCGGGCTGGCCTTTCGGCGCTTTCTTGGACTGGTCAAGGATGACCTGCTTCAATTCATCGACGCTCATCGACAGGTAAGGCTTGGGGTCGAGGCTGAGATCGAACATGATCTCCGTCACGCCGCTGCCATTGCGCGCGCCGAGCGATGTCACCACGGCGACGTTCTTGTTGCCGAAGTTGAAAGCGGTATGCGTGAAAACGGCGTTTTCCTTTACGAAGGCGTCAACACCTTCGACCGACGCGGTTTTCGTCAGCTGTTCCCACAATTGCGGCGCGGATTTCTTCACAAGCTTGGCGATGCCGAGCGTCGCCTTGATGTCGTTCATCGCGTCATGCGCGTCTTCTTCCGACAGGCCGACATTGTTCTGGCGGGCGACCACGCCGAGCTTCATGCTGGGCGCGCCGTTGGCGTTTTTCTTGGTCAGCGTCAGCAGTTCGGGCATATAGGCCGAGGCCGCCTGCACCGCGATCATCACGTCGAAGCGGCTGTTGCTCAAGCCGTTTGACGGGTTTTTGGCCGACAGCATGTCGCTGTCGAGCAGGTTCTGGTGCAGGTTCTGGGCAAAGATATCGTCGTCATAGCCGATGTTGTTATAGCCGGAGAAGATGACCGGCCAGTACTGGCTGCGCGCCCACTGATCGACTTCCTGCATCAGCTCGAAGGCGGAGTTTTTGGCATTCTTGAGGTCGGCGGCTGTGAAGCCGGTGGTCAGCAGCGCGCCCGGTCCCGGCACGGTCCAGGGCGATACGCGCGCCTCCAGCTTTTTCATCGACAGTATATTCATGTCATCATCGGCGAAGATCAGGCCGATCTGCAAAATCTGCGCGAAGTCGCGCTCGAGGCCGGTCGTTTCCAGGTCGTAAAAAATATACATAAGCTATGCTTCCTTCGCGTCGCTGTGAGCCCGAAATTCGCCGTATTGTTCTGTCGTGGTGTTGATATACTGGTAGCATCCGCAGATGAAAAGCACAATATCTTAGGGAAATAAAACTGCGGTTTGGGCAGAACTCTTGAAATATGACGCAACGCAATAAATCCTCATCCTCTACTTTAAGCGCTGTCGATAATGGCAGCGTGATCAATAAATTGATGGATGATTTCAAACAGAAACGTGAAGCACTGCTCGGTCGGTTGCAGAAAAAAGCACTGCTGCAGAAGGACGGTTATTTTCATAATCACCTCTCGCAACTCTGTGATTCCACCCTCGCCGGTCTTGCCGATCTGGTGACGGAAAAAGCGGATGCGAAGCAGGCGCTGCCTTGCATCGTGGCGGTCGGCGGCTATGGCCGGCAGGAACTCGCGCCCTTTTCCGACCTCGACATATTGTTTGTGTCGGAGGCAGAATTGTCGGCGGCCGGCAAGAAGCTGGTCGAAACCCTGCATACGGCATTCTGGAATGCGGGGCTGAAGCTCGCCTATTCCGTCCGCACGGTGGCCGATTGCGAAGCGGCGATGAAAACCGACCTGCATTTCGTCACCAGCCTTTTGGAAAAGCGCCTCGTCTGGGGGCCGAAGAAAGTTTTTGCGTCTCTTGCCGCCGCCGTCAAGGAACACCACGACGCCGCCTCCCCCGCCACCTTCATTGCCGCCAAGCTGGCCGAGCAGGAAGCGCGGCACAAGAAGCTGGGCGACAGCCGCTATCAGTTGCAGCCCAATATCAAAGAGAGCAAAGGCGGATTACGCGATATCCAGACGCTGCTGTGGATCGCAAATTTCCTCTACGGCATCACCACGCCCGAAGGCCTTGTCGAAAAAGGCGTACTGACGGCACAGGAGGCGGAGACGCTTCATGATGCGCAGGAATTTTTATGGGCGGTGCGCTGGCACCTGCATCTGGCGAATGCCCGTTTCGACGACCGCCTCGCCTTCGACATCCAGCCGGAGATTGAGGCGCGGATGGGTTACAAGGAAACCTAATTGAATAAGCGAGCGGAGCATTTCATGAAGGACTACTTCATGACGGCGAGCGAAGTCGGACACCTGACGCGGATCATCTGCGCCGATCTAGAAGCACGGAGCTTGAGCGCGGGCGCGACGGCGGGAACGAAGAAGATCGCGATTGCCGATGTGATCGAGGGTTTCCCCCTCACCCATAACCGCCTGACCATTGCCGAGAAGACCCAGTTCCGCAAAACGCCGTCCGATATCGTGCGCATCTTCCGCATCAGCCAGAACAGCGGCTATGACATCCATCCCGACGCGCTGCGCGCGATACGCAACGCAGTTAAGAACGCCGATTTCACGCAGGATGGCGAGGCATTCCGACTGTTTCTGCTGATCCTGCTGGATGAAAGAAAGTCGGAAAAGACGCTGCGCCGGTTGAACGAGGCGGGTGTCCTCTCCGCACTGCTGCCCGATTTCGGCAACATCTTCGCGCATATGCAATACGATATGTATCACGTCTATACCGCCGACGAGCACACCATCCGCGCGGTCGGCATGATGCATAAAATCGAAAACGGCGAGCTGGCAGAGACGGCGCCGCTTGCGACCGAACTGTTCAAGAAAATCCAGTCACGCCGCGCGCTATATGTGGCGATGTTCCTGCACGATATCGCCAAGGGGACGGGC
>JAQSWE010000016.1 GCA_029266795.1 Alphaproteobacteria bacterium
CTGATGCTCGACAACCTGAACCCCGACGATACGATTGGCATCGTCACCTATGCGGGTTCATCGGGCGTTGCGCTGGAACCGACCAAGGTGTCGAACCGCACGAAAATCATGGAAGCGCTGAACAACCTTTCCTCCGGCGGCTCGACCGCAGGCGCCGCAGGTATCGAAGCAGCCTATGACCTTGCCCGTGACGGCTTTGTGAAGGAAGGCAACAACCGCGTCATCCTCGCAACCGATGGCGACTTCAACGTCGGCATCAGCAACCCTGACGAGCTGAAAAACTTCATCGCCAAAAAACGCAGCGAAGGCGTGTTCCTGTCCGTGCTCGGTTTCGGCCGCGGCAACTATCAGGATGCGACGATGCAGGCACTCGCCCAGAACGGCAACGGCAACGCGTCCTACATCGACAACCTGTCGGAAGCGCGCAAGGTGCTGGTGCAGGAAGCGGGCTCGACGCTGTTCACGATTGCGAAAGACGTGAAGATCCAGGTCGAATTCAACCCGAACATCGTGCAGGAATACCGCCTGATCGGTTATGAAACGCGCCACCTGAACCGCGAGGATTTCAACAACGACAAAATCGATGCGGGCGAAATCGGCGCGGGCCATACGGTTACGGCCATCTACGAAATCACCCCCGTCGGCGCGACGCCGGTGGTGGACGGCCTCCGCTACGGCCAAAAGGAAATGGCGCTGGCGAAAGACGACCGTGCGGATAAATCCGAATTCGGCAACGAGATCGCCTTCCTGAAAATGCGCTACAAACGCCCGGACAGCGACACCTCCACCCTGATGACGCGCCCGATTACGTCGTCGGACGAGAAAGACTTCGCTGAACTGTCGGATGATTTGCGCTTCGCGGCATCGGTTGCAGGCTTCGGCCAGCTGCTGCGTGACAGCCAGTACACCAACAGCCTGACTTGGGACCAGGTGATCGAGATGGCGACGAATGCGAAAGGCAAAGACGAATTCGGATACCGCGCGGAATTCATCAACCTGCTGCGCCTCGCCAAATCGGAATCGGGCCAGAAGTAACCGGATACCACAAAGTTTACTGCCGTGCGCCGGACACTGCCCTGTCCGGCGCACAACCTTTTGAAGGGCTTTTTCCGCATATTTCATAGGGTTTCGGGCCGGTCACTTTTCAACTTTCCCGCCTTGCTGTATAATCAAAAGAAAAGGGCAAAAAAATGGCAGGCACAGAAAAATCCGCAACCGCTCCGGCGGGCGCGACCGTTAAGCAGAAAATCATCGGCACGTTTGAACTCTTCTTCCTCTTCGGACGCGGCATCAAGCCGTTCGAGAAGGAAGGCACCAAGGCGCATGCCTTGCGCTCCATATGGCTTCCCGTTGCGGCCACGCCGCTTGCTTTTTATTCGGCATATCTTCATCCCGCGCAGGGGCTGGAAAAAGAACCGTACAGCACCGTCGCATCGGTGCTTGCAGGACATATGCTGCTCACCTTCATCATTGGTACGGGTCTGGGTTACCTGTTCTGCTGGGCATTCGACCGGCGCGAGCGGTTCTGGCTGTGGTTCCACACCGCCAACTGGATGACCGTGCCGAATGCGGTGATCGCTATTCCCGTCGTGGCACTCGCGGCCTTCGGCCATCACGAGCGCGAGGTGATGGATCGTGCGCTCAGCGTCGTCCTCTATTACGGCGTTATCGTGAATGCCTGCGTCGCCTTCCGCGCGTTCAAGGTGGACTGGACTCTGGCGGGTTTCTTTGCCTGCATGTCGATCTATGTCGCGCAACAGATCTGGAACCTGATGTTCTGGCTGAACGATGTGCCAATCCGCTGGTGGGGCTAGGCGCTTTTGCGCGGAATAAAAATCACCGCTTCCATCTCCAGCACGGGCTTGCCGTTCTGGTTCAGCGTGCGGCTCTTCACACGCATGATGCCGCGCCCGGGCGCTGATTCAGCGGGCCGCAGGTCGGTGATCTCGCCTTCATAGCTCAAGACATCGCCCGGCTTCACCGCGCGCAGCCAGTTCAGGTTCTCCACCGTGCGGCCGATCATGCCGCCGGGGAAATTCGGGCTTGAATCAATAATCATCCGCATCGTCATGGCCGCCGTATGCCAGCCGCTCGCGATCAACCCGCCGAACATCGTATTGGCTGCATCATCGGCATTCAGGTGAAACGGCTGAGGGTCGTATTTTCTGGCGAATTCGATGATTTCTTCAGCGGTGACGGTGATCGGGCCGGCCGTAAATTTCTGGCCGACCGTCAAATCCTCCATATATACGAAGCTTGATTCCGTCATGTATTGATTAAGGTATAGTTGCAAGCATTTTGCAATCAACGATTGTTTTTTACATAAGGGCAAGTAAGAAAAATGGCAACTTACTCGCAAACTTCTCGTCAGGAATACAAGAGCCTTCGCTATCTGCGTCGTAAACATACTGGCCAAGAGGGACAAAATCTCTGAGCCTGTAACTCCAGTAAAAAAAATGTTGGTAAGTAAGTTTGCCTCTATTTCGATGGTATCTGTCTGCTCTCATGACAAGCTTAAGTGTCCCGTGGCGTTGTGCCATATCTAGCCGTCGATAACTTGGCGAATAAAAGCGCAAGGCAGTCAGGTCCATTAAACTGCGCGCAGGTCCAGAATGGGCGTTGATGCAATAGGGCGCGCCTGCTGCCATTTTTTCCGCAGCTGCGAGGATGACCGGAGGGGTTGTCAAAGACCAAAATAATATCCCTAGAATCCAACCGCTAATTATCGTGCCAAACGTGTCGCGAAAAAGCCCACGGGTAAGTAAGGCAGCTGGTTTTCTACGGTGTCTGAAATTTTTGACACCAATTGCAACCAACATGAATAATAAACCGGACACCAAGACCAGTGAAAGAATCTCCGCCACGACCGCGCCGAGTGATCCATCGGATTGGTATGTTGTGCAAGAAATAAGTATAAGCGCGGCATAAAATCCCGTCGAGATTTTAGCGAATGAGAACGCCGCTGGTTTTTCGCTGAAAGGAAAAATCAAGCAGTTGAATAGTATGACCGTCGGCGAGGCAAGCAGTATCAAGAAGAAGAACGGAAACGCCGTTTCCGTACTTGCTGGGTAAAGGTAGAAAAACAAAAAGGTCATGACCAAGCTCGAGGCGAAGAGCCAAGAAAGATAAATGCGTCGTGATTGTCGAAAAAAAATCGCCATGCATTCTTTTTAGCAGAACACGGTGCAGAAATTATGGCGTAATTATCGCAAATACGTGCAATTTATAAACCATAATACAGCGTTGTTTTGTTACCTTACAGGTCGTTCTTTGCGCTAAACTCGACCGTCAAAACCCTTCGGAGTCTATATATGCCCAGCTATAAGGCCCCCCTCGACGATATGCGCTTTGTCCTCAACGAAGTGCTGAATGTGTCGCAGCTGAAATCTCTGCCCGATTTCGAAAGCGTCGACGATGCGACGATCAACGAATTTTTGTCGCAGACGGCGAAGCTGGCGGAGGATGTGCTGTTTCCGCTGAACGCGAGCGGCGACCGCGAGGGCTGCCACCACGACCGCGACACGAAAACTGTGACGACGCCCAAGGGCTTCAAGGAAGCTTACGATCAGTTCTGCGCGGCGGGTTTGCCCGGCTTTGCCTGCGACCCCAAATTCGGCGGGCTCGGCATGCCGATCGTTTTGAACACGGCTCTGTCGGAAATGTTCTGCTCCGCCAATATGGCGTTTGCGATGTATCCGGGCCTCTCGCATGGTGCGTATAACGCGGTGCATGTCTATGGCACCGACGAGCAGAAAAGCAAATACCTGCCGAAACTGGTGACCGGCGAATGGTCGGGCACGATGTGCCTGACCGAACCGCAATGCGGCACCGATCTCGGCCTGATCAAGACGCGCGCGGTGAAGCAGCCGGACGGATCGTTCAAAATCTCCGGCACGAAAATTTTTATCTCCTCCGGCGAACACGACCTGACCTCCAACATCCTGCACCTTGTGCTGGCGCGCATCGAAGATCCGTCGACCCCGCCCGGCATCAAGGGCATCAGCCTGTTCCTGGTGCCGAAGATGATGGCGGATGGCGCGCGCAACGGCGTTGCTTGTATGCGCATCGAAGAAAAAATGGGCATCCACGGCAATTCCACCTGCGAAATCGGCCTTGATAACGCCTATGGCGAATTGATCGGCGAGCAGCACAAGGGCATGCGCGCCATGTTCGTGATGATGAATGAAGCACGCCTCGGCGTTGCGTTGCAGGGATTGAGCTTAAGCGAAATCGCCTACCAGAACGGGTTGATCTACGCGTTGGACCGCAAACAGGGCCAGCCGATCGAGCAGAAAATGGGCGACGAGAACTTGAGCAAGCCCGCCGTTTCGATCATTGCGCATCCCGATGTGCGCCGCGAATTGCTGACCGTGAAGGCGCAGGCCGAAGCCGCGCGCGCGCTGATCTATTGGGTCTCCATGCAGCTCGATATCGCGCATAAGCATGCCGATGAAAAGGTGCGAAAGAAGGCACAGAAAACCGTCGACCTGCTGATCCCCGTCATGAAGGCGCATTTCACCGACAACGCGGTCGACAACACCAATTCCGCGATGCAGGTCTTCGGCGGCCATGGCTATGTCAAGGAACACGGGATGGAGCAGTACAGCCGTGACGCCCGCATCACGCGCATCTATGAAGGCACCAACGGCATCCAGGCGCTCGACCTGATTGGCAGAAAAGTCCTGAAAGAGAATTTGCTTGGCAATTACCTGACCATCATCAACCGCGACGTCGTTGAGGCCTTAAAATCCGGCGTCTCGCCGCTGATGCTGGTGCGTCTGCTGAAAAGCGCGTGGCTGCGCCTGTGGTTCCATACCTACTGGCTGCGCCTGAAGGCCGCCGCGGGCTTCGCGCTGTCGAAAACCGGCCAGCCGAAACTGCTGGCGCGCGTGATGCTGGATGCGGGCGCGATGTCGACCGACTATTTGAAACTCATGAGCGTCGTGGCCATGGGCCATATGTGGGTCAAGATGGCGACGGTCGCAAAACAGCGCCTTGCCGAAAGCCCCGACACACGCGATTTCTATGAAACGAAAATCAAGACCGCGCGTTTCTATTTCGACCGCATCATGCCGCTGGCTGCCGCCTATTCGCGCAGCATCTGCCGCGGGTCGACCTCGACGATGGATATCGCGCCGGAAAGCTTCGCGCACCAGCAGACGACGATCGCCGAAAAATCCTGGACCAAACCTGAAAAAACAGCCTGACGATAACCGGAGCCACCACCCATGAAAAAGTTCTTCATTTCCCTTCTCATCCTCGCCCTGCTGATCGGCGGGGGCGTGTTCTTCGCCATCAAGAAATACGTGAACACCGAAGAAATACAGGCACGCGTTGTGGCGGCGGTGAAGGAAGAAACGGGCCGCGACATCGCCTTCACCCGCATGCGCATCATGCCTTTCGTCACGCCGATGCCGGTGCTGATGGTGAAGCTAGAAAACGTGACGTTCCAGAACGCGTCTTGGGCCGCTGAAAAATCGATGGCAGAGCTGGGCTTCCTCGAAATCCGCCTCGCGCTGAAGCCTCTGCTGGATAAACATATCGAAATCACCAAATTCACGCTCGATAAGCCCGTCATCCGCCTTGAAGTCGCCGCCGACGGCCGCAAGAACTGGGAATTCGAACCCGCGAAGAAAGAGGGCGCGGAGAAACCGGCCTCCACCTCCGGTACTTCAACGTCATACGCGCAAGACCTGACATTCAAATTCAGCCAGGTCGATATCATCAAGGGGGCGGTGTCCTATGTCGACAAAAAGAGCGGCGCGAACGTTGCGCTCGACAAACTCGACCTCAACATCACCTATCCCGACCTTGCCGCCGGCGTGCAGTTGGACGGCTGGGCGGAATATATGGGCAAGCGCGTCAGCATGTTCCTCTCGCTCGACAAGCCGATGGAACTGGCCAAGGGCGGTGCGTCGAAAGGCAAGCTGACCTTGAAATCCGACGGCCTTATCTCCACTTCTGCGGAGGGCAAGCTCGCGACCTCCGGCACCATGCTGGACGGCAAGCTGGATGTTGATATCGCCTCGCTCTCTACATTCGCCGCATGGTTTTCGGGCGGCAAGGAACAGCCGATGCCCTTCACCCATGTGAAATTCTCCAGCGCCGCCGCGTTTTCGGCGCAAGCGCTGAAGCTCGACAACGCGAAGCTTGTGCTCGATGAAGTGCAGGCGGATGGCGATGTCACGCTCGGCCTCAATGGCCCCAAGCCCGATTTCAAGGCGCGCGCGAAACTCAACAAACTCAACCTCGACCGCTTCACGGGCGGCGAAAAAGCGGAGAAGGGTGACGGCGCACCCGCGCCCAAAGGCCCGCAATCGGAATGGGATTCTTCCCCCATCGATTTCAGCGGACTAAAAACCGTCAATGCCGACCTCGTGCTGAACACGGCGGGTTTCTCCCTGCGCGGCGCGGAAGTCGGCCCCAGCACGCTGACCGTGCTGCTAAAAGATGGCAACCTGCGTTTCAAATCCTCCGAAGCGTCACTGTTCAACGGGCGTTTCCTTTCAGACCTGACGGTCAACGCCTCGCAAAAAACACCCAGCATGACGTTTAAATTAGGCATGTCCGATGTGGAGGCGAAGCCTGTCCTCACCACCTTTGCCGACTTCAATAAACTGAGCGGCAAGATGGATGCGACGGTCGATGTATCGTCATCGGGCAACAGCCAGAAATCGCTGGTCGGCAATCTTGGCGGCAACGGCAATTTCAACTTTAAGAACGGATCGCTGCAGGGCATCGACTTCGTCAATATCATGTCTTCCATCCAGAAACGCCTCGGCGAAATGGGCGTGGGCGAGGGCAAGACCGACTTCGTCGATATGGGTGGCACCTTTACCGTCACCAACGGCGTCGCACGCAACGAAGACCTCAAAATGCGGGGACCGCTGGTGCAAGCGACAGGGTCGGGCAATATCGACCTGCCGAAAAAATACATTAACTACCGCGCGATCCCCGTGCTGACGGCATCATCTGCAGTCGACGGCGCAAAGGGCATCACGGTGCCCGTCGACATCAAGGGCCCGTTCAACAACATCAAGGTGAAGCCCGATTATGCCGGCGCTATCACCAAGATCCTTGAAAACCCCGAAGACATGAAAGCCGCCGTGAAAAACGTGCGGGAGAACAGCAAGGACATCATCAAGGGCTTCAAGAAAGACCCCAATGCCGCGCTGGAAAACCTGCTCGGCGGCGGCGGATTGTTCGGCAAGAAAAAAGCCGCACCGGTGGAAGATGTGCCGATGGCTGACCCCGCAGGCGATCCTGCAGCCGACCCTTATGCCGCGCCGTAAGGGAATCCAGTGGACTTGATGAAACTCTACAAGCGCGGCCTCAGTAATTTGTGGGAGGCCAGTTTTCAGCCGGGAACCGCGACGGGCCGCTTTGCCTTGCGCATCCTGCGGCTCTGCGTCGCAGTCGCCCGCGATATAGATGAGGGCAATTACGGGCAGCGCGCCGCCAGTCTTGCCTACACGACGCTTGTTTCTTTCGTGCCGCTGCTGGCGATTGCCTTTTCCGTCCTGAAAGGATTCGGCGTACATGACGCGCTCCGCCCCAGTTTACAGGCCTTCCTGTCGCCGCTCGGCCCTGAATCAAATGATCTAGCCGAGCGTATCGTCGAATTCGTTGAAAAGATCAATGTCGGCGTGCTCGGTGCGGTCGGCACGGCCTTCCTCATCTTCGGCGTGATTTCGACCTTGCAGAAAACCGAGAATGCCTTCAACGAAATCTGGCGGGTTCTGCGCGGGCGTAGTTTTTACAAACGGTTGCGCGATTACATGGCCGTTGTGCTGGCGGGGCCGCTGATGATGTTCCTGTCGATTGCCATGTCGGCGACGCTGCAGCATGCGGATGTCGCGTGGAAATGGATGCGGCTCGATCTTGTGGATTCCTCGATGCAGAATGTTTTCGAGATTGTGCCGCAGATCCTGTTCATCCTCGCTTTCTCCGCCCTCTACGGCTTCATGCCGAATACAAAGGTCAGGCCGCGCGCGGCGCTGGCGGCGGGCGTCACCATCACTATCGTCTGGAAAATTCTCGGCGTCTTTTTTGCGTTCTTTGTCGCCAGTTCTTCCAGCTATGCCGCGATTTATTCCGCTTTCGCGGCGCTTATCCTGTTCATGATTTGGGTCTATATGGGCTGGTTCACGCTGCTCGCGGGCTCGGCAGTCGCCTATTACCTCCAGCATCCGACCAATCAGGGTCTCAGCCGTCACATCAAAAACCTGAGCTTGCGTGTGAAGGAAAAAATCGCGCTGCAGGTCGTGTTTGAAATCGGCCGCGAGTTTTATAAAGAGGGCAAGGGCGTGACGCTGCAAACCCTTTCGGCCCGTACGCATATGCCCGCGCAGGCTGTCTATGACGTGATCGAGGATCTGGTGGACGAAGGTGTGCTGGCCGCAACCGGCCCCGCCGCGCCGCTGTTCATCCCCGGCCGCCCCTTCGACATGACGACGGTCGAGGATTTGCTGAAGGCCATCCGCGCCGCCGATGAGACCCCGATTTTGCGCATCGACCGCGTGCATGGCGCGCCGGTTGTGAACGCGCTCATGAAAATCCACGACAAAGCCATCCATGACAAGCTTGGCAAATACACGCTCAAACAGCTGGCATTAGGGAGTATAGAGGCATGATCCCCCGTTTCACCCGCAAGGAAATGGCCGATATCTGGGAGCCGGAGAACAGGTTCAAATTGTGGTTAGAGGTCGAGCTGGCAGCGTGCGAAGCGCAGGCTGAACTCGGCGTCATCCCGCTCGACGCTCCCGCCAAAATCCGCGCGAAAGCCAATTTCGATGTCGCCCGCATCGACGAAATCGAGCGCGAAGTGAAGCACGACGTCATCGCCTTCCTGACCTCCGTCGCCGAATTCGTCGGCCCTGAATCTCGCTTCATTCATGTCGGCATGACGTCGTCGGACGTGATCGACACGGCATTTGCCATGCAGCTGCGTCAGGCATCCGATCTCATCATCGCGAGCCTCGACCGCCTGCTGGTTGCGTTGAAAAAACGCAGCGAAGAGCACCGCAACACCATCTGCATTGGCCGCAGCCACGGCATCCATGCGGAACCGACTACTTTCGGCATGAAATTGGCGGGGCATTATGCGGCCTTCTCGCGCGCGAAGAAACGCATGATCGCGGCCAAGGAAGAAATTTCCAGCTGTGCCATTTCCGGCGCGGTCGGCACCTTTGCCACCATCGACCCGAAGGTCGAGGAGTATGTGGCCAAGAAACTCGGCCTGAAATCGGAAACGGTATCGACGCAAGTGATCCCGCGCGACCGCCATGCGGTTTTCTTCGCCACCCTCGGCGTGATCGCATCCTCCATCGAAAACCTTTCGACCGAAATCCGCCATCTGCAACGATCCGAAGTGCGGGAAGCGGAGGAGTTTTTCTCGGCGGGGCAAAAAGGCTCGTCGGCCATGCCGCACAAACGCAACCCCGTGCTGACCGAAAACCTGACGGGCCTTGCGCGCCTGATCCGCTCCAGCGTCATTCCCGCCATGGAAAACGTGGCGCTGTGGCATGAGCGCGATATTTCGCATTCCTCGGTCGAGCGCGTGATTGCGCCCGATGCCACCATGCTGACCGATTTCGCGCTGAACCGCATGGCAGGCGTGATCGAAAACCTGCTGGTCTATCCCGACCGCATGAAGCAGAATCTGGAGAGCCTGAAAGGCCTCGTCTTCTCGCAGGCCGTGCTGCTCGCGCTCACCGAAACGGGGATGAGCCGCGAAGAGTCTTATAAGGTCGTGCAGAACAACGCGATGCAAGTCTGGGCGGGGAAGGGGGCGTTTATCGAGCTCCTCAACGCCGATCCCGCCGTGCAGAAAACTCTGCAAAAAGGCGCGCTGGAACAAATCTTCACCTATGACCGCTACACGCAGCATATCAGCGGCATCATCGACCGCGCCTTGAAGGCGGCGTAATGTCGCTCAGCTGGCAGGACTCCGGCATTATCCTGAGCCTGCGTCCCCATGGGGAAAACGGCGGCATCGTCTCGCTGCTCACGCAAAACCATGGCCGCGCGGCGGGCTATGTCTATGGCATCAATTCGTCGCGCGTGCGCGGCATGCTGGAGATCGGCAACCTCGTTTCCGCGCAGTGGTCGGCCAAAACGCATGACCAACTGGGCGCCTATGCGATGGAGCTGGATACCAGCTTCGCCGGCAATATCATCGACAGCCCCGTGAAGCTGACCGCCCTGCAATCGGCCTGCGCGCTTGCCGACAAGACGCTGCCCGAGCATGAAACGCATCCCGGCGTTTATGAGGGCATGCTGGCCCTGCTCAACGCCTTCGGCAGCGAGATCTGGCCCGCGGCGTATATATATTGGGAAATCGCGCTGCTCCGCGAGCTGGGCTTCGGGCTCGATTTTTCCAAATGCGTGGCGACCGGCGCGACCGAGAATCTGCGCTATGTCAGCCCCAAATCCGGCTGCGCGGTGTCGGAGGACGCGGCGGAGCCGTACAAAGACGTCATGCTGCGCCTGCCGCCCTTTTTGCGCGGGGAGGCGCGGCTCGACCCCGCCGATGTGCTGGACGGGCTGAAGCTGACCGGCCATTTCCTGCTGCACCGTGTGTTTTCGCAGGCCAATTCCAACCTGCCGGAGCCGCGCCTGCGGCTCGAGGAAAAATACGCCAAAATGGCGCAATAACCGCAATATCCAGCCTTTTCAGGCGCATCAAGGGGCTGGAAAACCGCGCCAAAATGCGCTAAAACAACCCCCATGGCAAAAAAACCGACAAACGTCGTTGCGAACGACATTCAGGACCGTAACCTCGGCGATATCGTCTCCGAAAAGTACCTGTCTTACGCGCTTTCCACCATCATGGCCCGCTCGCTGCCCGATCTGCGCGACGGGTTGAAGCCGGTGCATCGCCGCGTGCTGTTCGCGATGTCGCAGCTGAGCCTGCGCCCCGAACTCGCGCCCAAGAAATCGGCGCGCGTCGTCGGTGACGTCATCGGTAAATACCACCCGCATGGCGACCAGTCCGTCTATGACGCGCTCGTGCGTCTGGCGCAGGATTTCTCCGTCCGCTATCCGCTGGTGGACGGCCAAGGCAACTTCGGCAACATCGACGGCGACAACGCGGCTGCGATGCGTTACACGGAATCGCGCCTGACGCCGGTTGCGCAATTGATGCTGGAAGGCCTCGATGAAGACGCGGTCGATTTCCGCCCGACCTATGACGGCTCGGAAACAGAGCCCGTCGTGCTGCCCGCCAACTTCCCGAACCTCCTCGCCAACGGGTCGAGCGGCATCGCGGTCGGCATGGCAACCAACATTCCGCCCCATAACGTTGCCGAATTGTGCGACGCGATGGAACACCTGATCGAAACGCCCGACTGCGAAGTGAAGGACTTGCTGAAATTCGTCAAGGGCCCCGATTTCCCGACGGGCGGCGTGCTGGCCGAAGACAAGGCCTCCATCCGCCAGTCCTATGAAACGGGCCGCGGTTCCTTCCGGGTGCGCGCGGTCTGGAAGGTCGAGAAGCTGAAGAATGATGGATGGCAGATCGTCGTCACCGAAATTCCCTATCAGGTCGCCAAATCGCGCCTGATCGAAAAAATCGCCGAACTCATCACGAACAAGAAGCTGCCCTTCCTCGACGACGTCGTCGATGAATCGGCAGAAGACGTGCGCGTAGTGCTGACGCCCAAGAGCAAGGGCATCGACCCCGAGCTTTTGATGGCGCAGATGTTCAAGTCGACCGACCTCGAAACCCGTTTCTCCCTCAACATGAACGTGCTGGAAAAGGGCCTTGTGCCGCGCGTCATGAACCTGAAGGAAGTGCTGCAGCAGTTCATCGACCATCGGCAGGAAGTGCTGGTGCGCCGCTCGAAACACCGTTTGGCGCATATCGACCATCGCCTCGAAGTGCTGGCCGGTTTCCTGATCGCCTACCTCAATATCGACGAAGTGATCCACATCATCCGCACAGAAGACGAACCGAAGCCCGTGATGATGAAGAAATTCAAGCTCTCCGACGTGCAGGTGGAGGCGATCCTCAACATGCGCCTGCGTTCCTTGCGCAAGCTGGAAGAGATCGAGATCAAGCGCGAGCACAAGGAATTGCGCGACGAGAAAGACGACCTCGAGAAACTGATCGCGTCGAAAGCGCGCCAGATGACCGCGATCAAGAAACAGGTCCGGCATATCCACGACCTGTTCGGCCCCGCCACGAAACTGGGCAAGCGCCGCACCGAAATCGGCAAGGCGCCCGCCGATGTCGAAATCGCGCTGCACGAGCTGATCGAAAAAGAACCCATCACCGTCATCTGCTCCGAAAAGGGCTGGATCCGCGCGATGAAGGGGCATCTGGAGCAGGACAAGCTCGACGCCATTTCTTATAAGGAAGGCGACGGCCCGAAATTTGCGCTCGCGGTCGAAACGACCGACAAGCTGGTCATGTTCGGCACCAACGGCAAATTCTACACCATCGGCTGCGACAAGCTGCCGCCCGGCCGCGGCTTCGGCGAGCCGGTGCGCCTGATGATCGACCTGCAGACGGAATCCGATATCGTTTCCATCATGAAGCATGACCCGGACCGTAAATTGCTGGTCGCCGCCGATGACGGACGCGGTTTCATCGTGCCGGAAAAAGAAGTCCTGTCGCAGACCCGCAACGGCAAGCAATGCCTGCTGGTGAAGGACGGCGTGGAGGCGAAAATTTGCACGCCCGCGATTGGCGACAGCGTTGCCTGCATCAGCGACAACCGCAAGCTCCTCATCTTCCCGCTCGAGCAAGTGCCGGAAATGACGCGCGGCGTGGGCGTGATCCTGCAAAAGGGCGGTCTGGCCGATGCCAAGACTTTTACCTACAAGCAGGGCCTGACCTTCTTCAGTGCCGGCAAGGAACGCGTTGAAACGGCATTGAAGGCTTGGCGCGGCGAACGCGCCCAGGCCGGCATGCTGCCCCCTAACGGCTTCCCGAAATCGAAAAAGTTCAACGGCGTCTGACGCTTCATTTTCAAAGGTGACTCATGCCCGTCCTTCTCATCCTGACCGTGCTGGTGCAGGTGCTCTTCGCCGTGCATGTGCATCGCACGGGGCGCAGCACCTACTGGATGTACCTGATCATGATGGTGCCCGTCATGGGCTGCCTGATCTATTTCGTGATCGAGGTGCTGCCGGAAGTGATCCGCGGGCCTACGGGAAAACATGCGCGCAAGTCTTTCCTCAGCATGCTTGATCCCGAAAAGGATTTCCGTGACGCGAAATACGCCTTCGATACGGCGCCGACCGTCGCCAACCGCATCCATCTGGCGCAGCTGCTGATCGCGCGGGGCGAACATGACGCGGTGATCGCGCTGTTGAAGCCCGCGCTCACCAACCATTTCGCCGACGATATCCTGCTGCTGGAGGGGCTCGCCTATGCTTACTACGACAAGGGCGATTACAGCGGCACGCTTGAATACATCCAGAAAATCTTCGAGCGGGATGAGGCGGAGCCGCAGGACTACATCAAGCTGCTCCGCGCCCGTGCCCATATCGCGCTGTTCGATTTCACCGTGGCGGAAGAACAGCTGAATGACCTCGTGCGCTTCTTCACCGGCGAGGAGGCGCGCATCACGCTGGCGCAGTTGCAAACGCGCATGGGCAAGCACGCCGAAGCGCGCGCGATATATGAGGACATCGTTACCCGTGCGAAGCATTCGCCGAAATATTACCAAAAGACAGAACGCCACTGGATCGCCATGGCACAGGCGGCGCTCAAATAGCCCCTGTGGATAACTCCAGACTCGGGGCTAAAAACAGATGTTCAAATTGTTATAATTTACCAATTGTATCAATGGTTTGTCTGTTTATTCTGGACTCTCGAACCCCATCGGCCTATAAGTCCTTTCCGCTTGGATCTTCGTCCTCCGTAACAGGCCGAGCCAGTCCATGGCGGAACGTAGGGTGTGTAAATGAATTTTGAGCAGACATCGCTGCCCGATGGGCAGTTATTCCGCGAAGCATTTGCGGCGGGCTGGGCAAGTTATCTTGACCGCTTTGCCGCCCCCGACCTTGCTGCCGAGCAGTATATCCGCGGCCCTGTAGCCATGGCACGCCTGATATACGAGCACGGCGGCGAGGAGCGTTCGGTGGCCGCCGCAGCCTGCCTTGCCGGTCCCGCCGTATTCTCCGATGCGCCCGAATGGCTGGGCCGCGAGCTCAGCGATTTTTCCCGCGAATTTAAACTGATCGGCGAGATGGAACCGCGAGACCTGTATGGCCGCATGGACGAATTCACGCTCGACGCCCGCGTGCTGCTGCAGGCAAGCGCCATCATGCTGCTGGAGCAGCTGGTGAGCGCGCCGGAAGAATGCGCGCAGGAATGCATGAAGATCTATACCGACTCACTGGAGCTTTATTCCGCCGCCCGCGGCCGCGCCGATGTGTTCAAGCTGGATACCCGCTTTGAAATCGCGGCGATGAAGGTGACGACGGCGGTCGACGGCCATACCAATATCTGGTCAAAGCCGCGCCACGCATCCCCGCGCGTCCACGCTTGAGCGCCCACCCGTTATTTTTGCGCGTCATCCCCTTCCTGCTTGCGGGAATGATGCCGTCGCCGGCCTATGCGCATGGCGGCGAGGGGCTCGCGATTGCGGTTTAGTTTGTCGGCGGCTTCTTCCTGATCGGTGCTGTCGTGACGGTCTTAGCACTGCTGGCCCGCGATAAGACGAAAAAGCCTCAGGCGCAAATCACCGCCGAAAAACAGGGTTTCTTTCGCAGCATACGCTCCGACCTGCTGGCGTTCGCTGTGCTCGGCATCGTCATTCTAGTGATCGTCGTTGCGGCGAATTTAGTCCCGTAACTCAGGCATTCGCTTCGTCGAAATCAATCCATTTTTCATCGACGAACAATTCCAGCGGCTGGAAGCGCGCCTTATAGGCCATTTTCTGCGAGCCCTTCACCCAAAGCCCGAGATAGATATAGGGTTTGCCCGCATTCGCCGTGTATTCACACAGCTTCAGGACCAACCAGGTGCCGAGGCTGCGCTTTTCGTCTTCGGTGCTGAAATAGCTGTAAACGGCGGATGCGCCGTCGGGCAGGTCGTCGAACTGCATGACGCCGACGACTTCCTCGCCCCGCCGCGCGACGAGGAATTTGGTATCCATCGGGCTGTCGTCCATCATCTGCTGGAACGCGCCATAGGACATTTCCGTCATGCCGCCGTCGGGGTGGCGGCTGTGCAGATAGGTCGAGAATAATTCATACAGCGCAAAGGTCGCCTTGGATTCCTCGATGGTGAAATGCAGGTCGGCGTTTTTTTTCAGCACGCGTTTGAACCCGCCATCGGGCATGAAGTCCTTCAGGCGGATGCGCGCGGCGATGCAGGCGCGGCATGCGGGGCATTTCTGGCGGTAGAACATCCCCTGGCTGCGGCGGAATCCGCGCTCAATCAGGCGCGGGGCGAGGGGCAGTTCCAGCGGGTTCAGCAGCGTCGCAACCTTCTGCTCCACCTGACCCTCAAGATAGGGGCAGGGGCCGGAGGGGAGCAGGTAAAGCTGCAGCGTGGTCGATTTGACGTTCATGTTTTTAATATATGCCTGCCGCGCGGCCAATCCAACTGGCAAAAACTTAAGGGAACTGGATGACGCCCGGATCCGCCTGTTTGACGCCGGGCTTCGTCGGTTTCTTGACCGTGGGTTTTTTCACATCGGGCTTCTTCGGGCCGTTGGTGATGGATTGTTTCATCAGGATCACGCTGATACGGCGGTTGCGGGCGTTTTTGGGATCGTTCGGCACCAATGCCTCGCGGTCGGCTTTTCCCTGCACGTTTTCGATGCGGTCGATGGCGAGACCATCTGCCAGCAACACGCGGCGGCTGGCATTGGCGCGGTCGGATGACAGCTCCCAGTTGGTATAGGCGGCATCCTTGCCATAGGGCACGCTGTCAGTATGGCCACGCAGCGAAATCTTGTTCGGCAGCGGCTTGATGACGGTGTTGACGAGGTTGAAGAGTTTTTGCGCGGCGGGCAGGGGCTTGGCGCTGCCGCTTTCGAACATCGGCTTGCCTTCCTGGTCGACGATCTGGATGCGCAGGCCTTCGGGCGTCATGTCGATCAGCAGGTTCTGCGCGAGGTCTTTCAGTTCCGGCTGGTCCTCGATGGCTTTTTTCAACTGCTCTGCGGCATTGTCGAAGGCCTTATCGTCGGCCTTGTCCATCGCCTCGATCTCTTTTTCTTCCTCGGCGGTCATCTTGTTGATGCCGTCCTCGCCGTCTTCGCGGCCGACGCCTTCTGACGGGTCGCGCTGCTGTGAAATGGGGGTGCGGTCGCTGGTCATGGCGCCGTCGGGCGACATCGTCGTGCCGCCCATCACACCGCCCGCGCCGCTGGTGGAGGTTGCGATGCGGGGGTCGGCGGGCGCGAAATAGGCGGAGATCATGGCTTTCTGCTCGTCCGTCGTGACGTTGAGCAGCCAAAGCAAAAGGAAGAACGCCATCATCGCTGTCACGAAGTCGGCATAGGCGACTTTCCAAGCACCGCCATGGTGGCCGCCCGATATTTTCTTCACCTTCTTGATGATGATGATCGGCTGCTTTTCGTCGTTCTGCTTCTTGGCCATGCTACGCCGTCACGTTCTGCGTGGCTTCTTCGACCTCGATGAAGGTGGGCTGCGTGTCGTGCAGCAGGATCTTGCGGCCGAATTCGATCGCAACCTGCGGCGCCGCGCCCTGCAGATATGCAAGGATGCAGGTTTTCATGCAGAGGAAATATTTAATCTCGCTGTCGTTGCGCTCCTTGATGGCCGACGCGATGGGCGCAATAAATCCGTAAGACAGCCAGACGCCGAGGAACGTACCCACCAGTGCGCCGCCGATCAGGTGGCCGAGGACTTCGGGTGGCTCGGTGATAGAACCCATCGTGTGAATAACGCCAAGGACCGCCGCGACGATCCCGAGTGCGGGCATGCCGTCCGCCATCGTCTGGACAGCGTGGGAGGTGTGGTTGCGCTCGCCCTGCTGCGTTTCAATCTCCTGATCCATCAGCGCCTCGATCTCATGCGGCTTTTCCGCGCCAAGCGATATCAGGCGCAGGTAATCGCAGAGGAAGGTGACAGCGTGGTGGTTCGCGTGGAAGGTCGGGAATTTCTTGAAGATCTCGCTCTCTTCCGGGTTCTCGATGTGCTGTTCCAGCGCGAGCCAGCCCTTGCTGCGCGCCGTCTTGAACACGACATAGAGCATCGACAGCACTTCGACATATTCTGCCTTGTTGAAGGTGTCTTTTTTATAGATTGCCTTGATGTCGGACAGCGTCTGCTTGATCACATGCGGCGAGTTCGCGGTGAGGAACGCCGCGCAGGCGGAGCCGAAAATGATGACCAATTCGAAGGGCTGCCAGAGTACGGCCAAGTGTCCGTTGTTGGCGACGTAGCCGCCAATCGTACAGACGATAACCATGATGTTGCCGACGAGCTTTAACATTTCATCCTGAAATATTTAAAGAGAGACCCCGGGATTTCTTCCGGGTTTGGTACACTCATAGTATGCCAAGTGAGGGTTAATTATTTATTGACAAATGCTGTTATGAAAAGCAGGATTCAATAATATTTTCTATGAGTTGCCCCGTTTTGTTCAACTTGTCTTGATGCGGATTGAATTCCGCCAGTTCAAGGGCTGCGAAACGGGAATGGCGGGCGATAGATTTTAATATAGGCAGGACTTCG
>JAQSWE010000213.1 GCA_029266795.1 Alphaproteobacteria bacterium
GGCAAGGAATTGCAGACATCCGAATGCCATTTCAAGATGACGAAACTGCACGAAGAACGCCATGTGGCGACCGACCTCAAGGTCATCAAGGAATACCTCCCGAAGATCAAGATGGAGATCATGTGGTATTTGCGGGGCGTGGGCGGCCAAGGCCCCTTCCCGCAATACGAAACGGACAAGCACGCCAAGCGCATCATCGAGGAAGTCGTCGCCTATGTGAAGCCGATGGTAGAGAAAATGATCGAAACCAAACGCGCCCGCCAGAGCGATATCGATACCATTGAAAACTATAAATATGAATCCGGCCTGTGCCCCGGCGACCGTCCCCAGATCGAAGAATAAATATTATTGAAAACCAAAGACCGCCATGCTATTTCTGACGGCATGAAGAAACCTGTTCACATCATCGGCGCCGGCATGGCGGGTTCGGAAGCGGCATGGCAGCTGGTCAATGCGGGCGTGCCTGTCGTCCTGCATGAGATGCGTCCCGTGCAGAAGACCGAGGCGCATAGCACCGATAATTTTGCCGAACTCGTTTGCTCCAACTCTTTCCGCTCCGACGACTGGGAATATAACGCCGTTGGACTGCTGCATGAAGAAATGCGCCGCGCAAATTCCATCATCATGGGCGCAGGCGACCGGCACAAGGTTCCGGCGGGATCGGCGCTCGCGGTTGACCGCGACATGTTTTCACAGGACGTCACCGATAAACTGAAAAACCATCCGCTCGTGACGGTAGAGCGCGGCGAAGTCGCAGGCCTGCCCCCTTCAGACTGGGACAGCGTTATCATCGCGACCGGCCCCCTCACCTCGCCCGCACTGTCGAAGGCTGTGCTGGAGATTACGAACGAGCAAAGCCTCGCGTTCTTCGACGCCATCGCGCCGATCGTTTTCACTGAATCGATCGACATGGAAAAAGCATGGTTCCAGTCGCGCTACGACAAGCCCGGCCCCGGCGGAACGGGCAAGGATTATATCAACTGCGCCTTTGATGCGAAGGAAGACTACTACGCCTTCATCGACGCGCTGCTGGCCGCCGAAAAAACAGAATTCAAGGAATGGGAAAAAGACACCCCCTATTTCGAAGGCTGCCTGCCGATTGAAGTCATGGCGGAACGCGGGCGCGATACTTTGCGTTTCGGCCCCATGAAACCCGTCGGCCTCGACAACCCGAAAATGGACCGCCGCCCCTGGGCGGTCGTTCAGCTGCGACAGGACAATAAACTCGGCACGCTCTACAACATCGTCGGCTTCCAGACGAAAATGAAATATGGCGAACAGACGCGCATCCTGCGCATGATCCCGGGTCTTGAAAACGCCGAATTCGCGCGGCTTGGCGGCATCCACCGCAATACCTTCATCAACAGCCCGAAACTGCTGGACGCGAACCTGCGCCTGAAGGTGCAACCGCGCCTGCGTTTTGCGGGGCAGGTTACCGGCTGCGAAGGCTATGTCGAAAGCGCCGCTGTCGGATTGATGGCCGGACGCTTCGCCG
Organism: Alphaproteobacteria bacterium; assembly: GCA_029266795.1. Lineage (GTDB taxonomy): Bacteria > Pseudomonadota > Alphaproteobacteria > Micavibrionales > UBA2020 > JAPWJZ01. Next base: position 1,496 of record JAQSWE010000213.1, read on the forward strand.
CTGCCGAATACCACGGTCATGCCGTCGAAACGCCGCCTGTGACGACCGCGATGGGCGCGCTGCTCAACCACATCACGACAGGCGCGGAGGCTGAAACATTCCAGCCCATGAACATCAATTTCGGCCTCTTCCCGCCCATCGACGAAACGGGGCTGGTGCAGGAAGGCAAAAAGAAAGTCGAAAGCCGCGACCGCAAACGCGCCTATGCCGTGCGCGCGCTGGCCGATCTGGATGGCTGGTTGAAAACTTATAAGGCCGCTGCCTAAGCCGCCCACCACAGCCGCAGCGCCATCAAAGGCGGCGGCAGCTTCAGCGCGGATGACAGCAAATTGTAATCCGCTTTTTCAATCTGCCGCAGATACATCGCCGCCATTTTCGCGGGCAACAGCGGCGAAGTCGTTTTCGCGGCATCCACGACGGCCTTCACAGCCGGTTTCAGCTTCTCGAATTCCTTGCCGTCGAACAATGCGTACTGGTTTGTCTCCGCCTTGTGCAGCAAGTCTTCGGGCAGGTAGCAGCGCCGTTGTTTGGAATGAGCGACCACAGCGCGCAGTAGTCCCGCCATGGCATAGGACGTTGCCGCCCCTTTTATATCATCTTCGCTTGCCTGCTTGCCCTCGATCAGCAATGCCAGTTTCAACAGCGGAGTCGTGGTGAAATCGGCGTAATGCTTCATTCCCTCCAGCGATGCGGGCAGCTTGTCTTCCAGATCAAATTCGCGGGCATAGAGCAAGCTGTCGAACAAATCGCGCGGGAGGCTATGTTTGCGGATCACCGCCGCCAACGGCTCCACCACTTCATGCCTCAGCACGGGCTTGCCGTCATAGATCGCGCCAATCGCATCGCGCCACCATTGCAGGCGGATGAGGCCGAGACGGGTTTCGGTCACCACCTCGCGCGTCTTGGCGATTTCGTGGTTGAAGGCGTAGAGCGTAAACAAATCTTCCCGCGCGGCAGGCTTCGCCAGCAGGGTTAAAAGGAAACGGTCCGGATCGTGTTTCCGGACCGTTTCCGCACAATAAGAAAGCTGCGTATTAATGGTGATACGGGCTCCGGAAGGCGAAGAAGGGCTTGCCGGCCTTTTCGTCGCGCGTACCGGGCTTGTCGGTCGGCAGCACGAGTTTCGGGTCGCGCAGGAAGCCGCGATAATAGCCCGTCGGGAACGGATGGTATTTGGACTGCAGTTCGACGGAGTCGATAATGCTGAGGAACAGGTTGTTCCAGCGCTCATACACTTCCGATTTCGCCGCGCAGGTGACTTCGTAACGGTTCGGGCCGTAGACGCTGCCGATCATGAAGCCGCGCATTTTGGACACGCCGTCGCCGGTTTCCTGTTCGAATGCGATCTGCACCGCCGTTGCGTCGCCCTTGCCGCCGAGGCTGGCGGGATCATAGAAATCGAGGATGCGCGCGTTGTTGAATTCGCTCACGCGGCTCTCCCAGAAATCGCGGTTCAGCGTCAGGCTGACCGCTTTGTCGAGGAGGTATTTGGGATAAATCTGCAGGCGGCCGTCATGATGGACCTGCATCCGGCAGGTGGCATGATCTTCACCGAGCGGGCCCGCGATGCGCAGGCGGGTATACGCGTCATCCGGCGTCTGGATGCGCCAGACATCGGGGAAGGACATGGTGTAATCATGCACAACGTCTTTCCAGACAAAAGTGTCGGCCCTGGCGGCGGGTGCCAGCGCGGTCAGCGACAGGGCAATGACGGCGGCGGCAAGAATCTTTTTCATACCTTGAAACTCCTTCAATCTCGTCCTTGATTGTGGCCTGTTTTTGGATTCTTGGGAATAGACTAAAAGGCTGTTTTCGGTCATGTTTTTCTGTATCATGCCCCATAAGCACATAATAAGTCCGGCAACCCATAACTTATGAAAAAAACCGAGAACATCGCCACCGCCGCCATGATCCTGGCGGTTAGCATCCTGGCCTCGCGGTTGCTGGGCTATGTGCGAGAAATGCTGCTGGCCTATAAATTCGGCGCGAGCGGCACGACCGATGCTTTCTACGCCGCCTTCCAGATCCCCGATATTTTGAACAACATGCTGGCGGGCGGTGAATTGTCGATCGCCTTCATCCCCCTCTATCACCGCATCATGGCGAAACACGGCGAGGAAGCCGCGCAGAAACTGATGGCGACGCTGCTGGGCAATATGGGCGCGCTCGTGATTTTGATGACGGGGCTGCTCTGGTATTACGCCGACCCGCTCATCCGTTTCCAGTTTCCCAATTTCGATGAAAAGACGACGCAGGCAACCATCGACCTGACCCGCATCGTGCTGCCCGCGCAGATTTTCTTCATCACGGGGGGCATCATTCAGGCCGTGCTGCTCGCGCATAAGCATTTCTATGCCGCTGCACTTGCGCCGCTGGTCTATAACCTCTGCACCATTCTGGGCGGGGTGTTGCTGTATGACAGTTACGGTATCGCCGGTTTTTCCATCGGTACGCTCATCGGCGCGGTGCTGGGGCCGTTCCTGATGCCCGTCCTGTTCAGCTATAAACATATCTCCCTGAAAATCCGCATTGCCCCGGCCGACAAGAATTTCCTGATCTACCTCGCTATCGCGGCACCCCTGATGTTCGGCACGACGCTGCTGACGCTGGATGAATGGTATGGCCGCTGGTTCGGCGCGCTGCTGGCGACGGGAACAGTCGCGCATATTTCCTACGCCCGCCGGTTGATGCAGGTGCCGATTGCGGTGATCGGTCAGGCGATTGGCGCCGCCGCCCTGCCCACGCTGTCGAAATTATGGGCTGAGGGTAAAACGGTTGAATTGAACAAGACGCTGCTTGGTACGCTCAAAACCGGTATCGCGCTGTCGGTCCTGGCGGGCGCGGGTTTCTTTGCGCTGGCGCAGCCCATCGTCGCGCTTGTCTATGAACACGGCAAATTCACATCGACCGATACCATTATCGTCGCCGGCCTGACCGCCCTGCTCGCCTTTGCCATTCCGGGCTGGATCGTACAGCAGATCATTTCCCGCGCCTTCTACGCGCGCGGCGATACCATCCGCCCGATGATTTTGGGCAGCTTGCTGTCGGTCGCCGCCATTCCGCTTTACCTGTATCTTTCGAAAAACTATTCGCGCGCTGGCATCGCCCTGGCGGGCGAACAGGGGCTTAAGTCTTTCATTATAAAGCTGATTTCCAAGGTAATTAAGCGTTGACCCAGCCTCGCGCGCTCCCTATCCTGCCCCCATGACCGAGGAACTGTTTTTCTTCATCGCCGCAGGTTTTATCGCGCAGTTGATCGACGGATCGCTGGGCATGGCTTATGGCGTCACGGCCTCCAGTATCCTGCTCGGCATGGGCCTGCCACCTGCGGTCGTCAGCTCCACCGTCCATGCGGCGGAATGTTTTTCGACCGGCGCATCGGCAGCATCGCACCACATCTTCGGCAACGTGCATAAAAAACTGTTCAAGCAGCTGGTCGTGCCGGGCGTGGCGGGCGCGGTGGTCGGCGCGTATATCCTGACGCAGCTGGATGGCGACGTCATCAAGCCCTATATCGCGGGCTACCTGCTGCTGATGGGCATCGTGATTATCTTCAAGGCCTTCAAGAAAATCCCGCAAAAGGATGTGAACAAGCACATCACACCGCTCGGATTTTTCGGCGCGCTGATCGACACCATTGGCGGCGGTGGCTGGGGGCCGATTGTTGCGTCCAACCTCGTCGCGCGCGGGCAGGATGTGCGCAACACCGTCGGCTCCGTCAATGCGGCGGAATTTTTCGTGACGCTCGCGGCGTCGCTGACATTTCTGTTCACCATCGGATTTTCGCATCCGGAAGTCATCGTCGGCCTTGCCATCGGCGGCGTGCTGGCCGCGCCCATCGCGGCCTACCTGACGAAGCGCATTCCGGTGAAGCCGTTCATGATCGCTGTCGGCCTGCTCGTTATCGGCCTCAGCATCCGCACCATGTGGAAGGTATGGGGATGACCACGCAGAACAAGGAAAAAGACTGGTTCGGCTACAAACGCGTCAAGCCGTCCGACAAGACGAAACTGGTCGAGGGGGTGTTCGATAACGTGGCCTCCCGCTACGACCTGATGAATGATTTGATGTCCGGCGGCATCCACCGCCTCTGGAAAAACCGTTTCGTGCAGATGATGCACCCGCGCGCCAACCGCAAGCTGCTGGACGTCGCGGGCGGCACGGGCGACATCGCTTTCCGCTACCGCAAGACCGCAGGCGAGTCCGCCAAAATCACCGTCTGCGATATCAACAAGGAAATGCTGAAAGTCGGTCGCGACCGGGCCATCGACCGCGGATATTTAAAAGGCTTTGAATGGGTCGAAGGCAATGCCGAAACCCTCCCCTTCGACGACCGCGAATTCCACCTGTATTCCATCGCCTTCGGCTTGCGCAACGTGACGCATATCGACGACGCGCTATCGGAAGCCTTCCGCGTGTTGAAGCCGGGCGGGCAGTTCTTCTGTCTCGAATTCAGCCACCTGAAAAACGCGGCCCTGCAAAAAATGTATGACGAATATTCCTTCCGCATCATCCCCAAGATCGGCGAAGTCGTCGCCAAAGACCGCGCCAGCTACCAATACCTCGTCGAAAGCATCCGACAGTTCCCCAAACAGGCCGAACTCTCAACCCGTCTCGAAACGGCTGGGTTTGAGAATGTGAAGGTCGTGAATTTGTCAGGCGGGATCGCAGCGATACATATCGGCA
>JAQSWE010000214.1 GCA_029266795.1 Alphaproteobacteria bacterium
TCCGCGCACGACAACGCCAGAGGCGCCGCCGCTGGTTTTCATCAGGGCCTGACCTTCCACGGTCGGTGTCGCGCTGACGACGCCAGGCACAGCTTTCAATTGCCCGACGAGTTCCTCATAGGGGTACATCGCGCCGTTATAGCCATAGACGTTAATATGCCCGTTGAGACCAAGGATCTTGCCGATCAGCTCGTCGCGGAAACCGTTCATGACCGACATGACGATAATCAGCGTCGCCACGCCCAGCATGATGCCGAGGAACGAAAAGGCGGCGATGACGGAAATGAAGCCTTCTTTCCGCCGCGAGCGCAAGTACCGCCCCGCAACCATTCTTTCGAAGGAAAGGACATTAATATGCCTTCGACACGATGACTTTTTTACCGTCATCGGCAAACGGCAGGCAACGCGTCGTCACCGCGAACTCGCCCTTGATGGCGGCGAACTCAGCAGAATTCTGGATCAGGCTGTAGTCGAGTTTCAGCCCGCCGGTTTGTTCGGCGGCGAAGAAGTCACGCACTTCTTTCAACGTCTTCACGTCTTTCACCATGCCGTTCATCCGGCTGCGCGCTTTCTCCAGCATATCTTTCTGCATAGCGTCGAGTGCCTCCGCGATCTTCGCGGCGACTTCGTTCACGCCGATTTTCACTTTGCCGTCCTTGCCAAGATCGCGGCGCGTGAGCGTTAGTTGCCCCTCCGCGATTTCGCGCGCGCCGATTTCGAGACGCACGGGAACGCCGCGCTTGATCGCAGCCCACATCTTGTCGGAGCTGCGCGCTTCGGATTTGTCGACCTGCACCGTGATATCTTTCGCGCGCAGTTCTTTCTGCACTTTGTCGCAGAATTCGAGGATGCCTGCTTTATCTGCGTCATTGTTGATGAAGGGCAGGATCACGACCTGATGCGGCGCAACGCGCGGCGGCATGATCATGCCGTCGTCATCGCCATGCGTCATGATAAGCCCGCCGATGGTGCGGGTTGACATGCCCCATGACGTGGTCCAAGCCAGTTTCTGTGTACCGTCGCGGTCTAGGTATTTAATATCCGAAGAGCGCGCAAAGGTCTGCCCAAGGTTATGCGACGTCGCGCTTTGCAGCGCCTTGCCGTCCTGCATGAATGCTTCGACCGTATAGGTTTCGATCGCGCCGGGGAAACGTTCGTCCGGCGTTTTGCTGCCCGGGATAACCGGAACCGCCAAGTAATTTTCGATGAAGTCGCGATAAACATCGAGCATCCGGCGCGCGTCCTGATCGGCTTCTTCCGCCGTTGCGAAGGCGTTATGACCCTCCTGCCACAGGAATTCGGAGGTGCGCAGGAAGATGCGCGGGCGCATTTCCCAGCGCATGACGTTGCACCACTGGTTCAGCTTGAGCGGCAGGTCACGATACGACTGTACCCAGTTATGCATCGACTCGCCGATGATGGTTTCCGATGTCGGGCGGATGATCAGCGGCTCCGTCAGCACGGATGCGGGATCCGGACCTAATTCTCCCTTGTCGTTCTTGGCAAGGCGGTGATGCGTGACAATCGCGCATTCTTTCGCGAAACCGTCGATGTGGTCGGCTTCCTTGGCGATATAGCTCATGGGGATCAGCAGCGGAAAGTAAGCGTTCTGCACCTCCTCCGCTTTGATCATCTTGTCGAAATGACGCTGTATGTTTTCCCACACTGAAAAGCCGTAGGGCTTGATGATCATGCAGCCGCGCACCGGCGCGTTCTCGGCCATGTCCGCGGCCTTGATCACGTTCTGGTACCATTCGGGGAAATTTTCCTCGCGCGTCGGCGTGATCGCGGTCTTGGAATTTTTCAGGTTTTTTGCCGGTTCGGCCATGGGAAATCGCCTTTGTTTTGAAATGCGTGAACCTGCACAAAATTACCCAAGCAGGGGCAATTAATCAATGGTGATTATGTTTATTTTTCTGCTGGTTTTGCAGGCTTTTCCGTGGCGCAGAGCTTACGCAGGCTTTCAGCAGCCTTTCCATCCAACGGCTCGCCATTATAGCTGAAAGCGCCGTTTTCATACGTAAGTTCGCCTAAAACGGCATAGGTTTCCTTGGCAGTCGAGCTGGGGAGACCGAGATATTGCGCAAGGTCAATCGTGACCGGAATGCTGACGACATCCGGCATTTGCACAGGCGATTTGTTGAGGTCAGCCTCGACCACCGGCTTTCCCTTCACATCGACGCCCGGCTCATAATCGACGCCTGCAGGTTTCTGGTACTCCACGGCACGGCGGCAGAACCCGTCATCGAGCGTGCTGCGTAGTTTGTGCTCCATGCAGACCGGCGTGAACGCTGTCGCAAGACCGGCAAGAACGACAAAGCTTTTCATTGTGGCGCTCCCCTGAACCATTCGCCCCAGCGAATGATATCCATTTCAACCAAGATATAAACCACCAGCATGATCACAGCCGACAGCACAGTGTTGATAACCAGTTTTTTCTTAAGGTCCGGTCGCACCGGCGCACCAGCATCATGCCCCTTGCCGTCATCCGTATGGCGCTGCACGCCGAGCGGCAGCACAGTAAACAGCATGATCCACCAGACGAGAAGATAGATGAAGGCGACGGTAACCAGCGACATGCTACACCCTTATCAAGTGGACGCGCGTCTGCGGCTTGCGGTCGAAACGCTCATTAAAGAAACGGCGTGCGGTAACGCGGATCAGTTCGGTGACTTCATCGTCGCTGCCGCGTAAATTCTTGGGCATGTTCTGCAGCGCCTTGGCGACCTCCGCTTCGGCAGCGGCAAGGTGCGGCGTGTCCTGATCGCTGGTTTCATCCAGCAGCCCAAGCGCCGTGATACGCGGCGCGGAAAGCAGATTGCCGCGCCCGTCCATGACGACCGTGACCACTGCACTGCCGTTGAACATCATGCGCTTGCGGGTCAGGATCGCTTCGTTATCGACGGGTACAATGCGGTTGCCTTCAATAGCAAGAATGCCGCTTTTGACTTCGCCGACAGGGCGTAAGCCTTCCTTTGTAATCTCGATCACATCGCCGTTCACGGGAATAAAGGTTTCCGGCACGCCGCATTCGCGCGCGAGATCGGCGTGTTTTTCCTGCTGCATATGCTCGCCATGCACGGGAATGACAGATTTAGGCTTTACCCAAGCGTATAGCTGTTTCAATTCATCGCGATAAGGGTGGCCCGATACGTGGATCGGCGCATCGCGGTCGGAAATGACGTTCACGCCGTTGATGAGGAAACGGTTCTTGATGCGGTCGACCGCCCGGTCGTTGCCGGGAATGGTGCGGGAGGAGAAAATCATCACATCCCCCTCGCCCAGGCGCATGGCAGGGTGATCGTTGTTGGAAACCCGTGCCAGCGCCGCACGCGGTTCGCCCTGCGATCCCGTGCAGATGTAAACGACATTTTCGCCGCCGGCGATATTCGCTGCATCGCCATCGAGGAAGGGCGGCACATCGCGCAAGTAGCCGCTGTTGCGCGCCGCTTCATCGACACTCCACAGCGACCGCCCGACGAGAGAGACCTTGCGGTTGTTCGCGCGCGCTGCCTCATAAATGCTCTTGATGCGGCCGACATTGGTTGCGAAACAGGTGACGGCGATTTGCTGGTCGAACTCGCTAAACAATTCAGTCAGGTTTTTCAGCACATCGCGTTCCGACCCCGAATGGCCGGGCACCATAGCATTGGTAGAGTCGCCGACAACGGCGAGTACACCTTCATCGCCAAGTTTTTTCAACGCCTCAGCATCGGTCAGGTCGCCCAGCACGGGATCGGGATCGATCTTCCAGTCGCCGGTATGCAGCACGGTGCCGATACCCTCGACTGAAATCGCGATTGAATTGGCTTCGGGTATCGAATGCGCCATGCGGATAAATTCCAGATGGAACGGACCGATATCGAATTTTCCCTGCTGCGGCACTTCATGCAGCTTGACCTGATGGCCCCATGCCCATTCACTGAGCGACTGGCGCAGGCGCTCCATCGTGAATTTCGTGGCGTAGAGCGGCGTGTTCAGGCGGGGCCACAGATGGTCGACAGCAACGAGATGGTCTTCATGCCCATGCGTAAAGAAGATGCCGAGCAGTTTGTTGCCAAGCGTGGTGGCGAAGGCCGGATCGGGCAGCAGGATATCGACGCCCGGCATCGTTTCATCGGCGAACCCCATGCCGCAATCGATCATGATCCACTGGTCTTTGTGGCCGTACAGCGTCATGTTCGCGCCGAAAACCCCGCAGCCGCCCAGCGGCACGCAGTAAATGGCGTCTGAATCCATGTTAAAACCGAGCGATGACATCAGCCTGCAAAAACCTCTCCGGAACAGACAGCGCGCTTTGCGCCATCCGGCATTTCAATTTCGAGCGCGCCGGCATCGTCGATGCCCAGGAACTTGCCCGAAAATGTCTCGTTCGGCATGCGAACCTGTATCGTCATGCCAATATTGTGCGCGTAGTGGAGCCATTGCGAGCGGATAGGCGAAAACCCGTTCTTGACCCAAAGGTCATATAGGTCCTTCACACGCACAATCAATTTTTCCAGCACCTGTCCTGCTTCGGATTCAGTGCCGAAATCTCTCAGGCTGGTGGCACCGTCTGGCGCGCCCGCGACGTTCACGCCAATACCCATCACAACCCAGTCTT
>JAQSWE010000017.1 GCA_029266795.1 Alphaproteobacteria bacterium
GTAGCCAAGCGGTAAGGCAGCGGTTTTTGGTACCGCCATTCCTAGGTTCGATCCCTAGCACCCCAACCATTTCCTTTCATTCGATTGTATTCCCCCTGACATAGAACCCGCTTCGCCAGCTATACTTCTGCGCGAATCCCGCACTCTGTCAGGACGGAAAATATATGCCTTCAGATATCGACATTGCCCAGCACGCCAAGATGTAGCGCATATCACGCCTCGCAGCCGACAGTCTGGGGATTGCGGAGGAGCATCTGGAGCCTTACGGATATTATAAGGCCAAGGTTTCGCTGGATTACATTGATACGCTGAAGGACAAGCCCGATGGCAAATTAATCCTCGTCACGGCGATCAGCCCGACGCCGCCCGGCGAAGGAAAGACGACCACCACCGTCGGCCTCGGCGATGCGCTCCGCCATATCGGCAAGAACGCGATGATCTGCCTGCGCGAACCGTCGCTCGGCCCCGTATTTGGCCTCAAAGGCGGCGCGGCGGGCGGCGGCTATGCGCAGATCGTGCCGATGGAGGATATCAACTTGCATTTCACGGGGGATTTTTCGGCGATCGCGCTTGCCAACAACCTGCTCTCCGCATTGCTCGACAACCATATCCATCACGGCAACGCGCTCGATATCGATGTGCGTCGTATCGTCTGGAAACGCGTGATGGACATGAACGACCGCGCGCTGCGCGATATCGTGGTGTCGCTAGGCGGCACGGGCAACGGCTATCCGCGACAGGACGGCTTCGACATCGTGGTGGCATCCGAAGTGATGGCAATTTTCTGCCTTGCGACCTCGATCGACGACCTGAAAAAACGCCTCGGCAATATCGTCGTCGCCTATACAAGGGCTGGCAAGCCCGTGCTGGCGCGCGACCTGCAGGCAGACGGCGCGATGACAGTGCTGCTACGCGCGGCGCTGGCACCGAATTTGGTGCAGACGCTGGAAAACTGCCCCGCCTTCGTACATGGAGGGCCTTTCGCGAATATCGCGCATGGGTGCAATTCGGTCATTTCGACGAAGGCTGCGCTGAAGCTGGCTGATTATGTGGTGACGGAGGCAGGTTTTGGCGCGGATCTGGGCGCGGAAAAATTTATCGACATCAAATGCCGCAAAAGCGGGTTGCGCCCATCCGTTGCGGTCGTCGTAGCAACAGTACGCGCGCTGAAATACCATGGCGGCGCGGATTTGAAGACGATCACGCAGGAAAATTTATCCGCGCTCGATGCGGGCATGGTCAATCTGGAGCGGCATGTCGATAACGTGCAGCGCGTCTATGGCGTGCATTGCGTGGTCGCGATCAACCATTTCACGAGCGACACCGTGGCAGAGGTCGAGATGATCAAGGCGCGCATGGCGGCGCTGGGCGTCGAAACCGTGCTGGCGACACATTGGGCGGACGGGGGCAAGGGCGCCGCCGATTTAGCCCATGCCGTAGTCGCCTTAAGCGAAAAGGGCGCGAAATCCCATTTCGTATACGAGGACAGCGACAGTTTATGGGTTAAGGTCGGCAAGATCGCCCAGCGCGTCTACCGCGCCGCATCAGTCGATGCGAATGCCAAGGTGCGCGCGCAGATCGACAAGCTGCAGGAAAGCGGCTATGGCCATTATCCGGTCTGTATCGCCAAGACGCAGTATTCGTTTTCGACCGACGTGCAACTGCGCGGCGCGCCGGAGGGACATGTGCTGGATATCCGCGAAGTGCGCCTTGCAGCGGGCGCGGAATTCATCGTGATGGTATGCGGCGATATCATGACCATGCCGGGTCTGCCGAAAACGCCGGCAGCGAACCAGATTGACCTGGTTGACGGCAAAGTGCAGGGGTTGTTTTAGGCTTACGCGCCTGTAATCTCACCCGCGCAGGGCAGAATGCACGGCGGCCAGCAGTTCTTCTTCTTCAACGGGTTTCGCAAGGTAGCAGAACTGACCTGCGGAAACGCCTTCTGCGATATCGCCTTGGGCGGCGGCACCTGTCAGGATAATCACGGGCAGGCGGAACAACCGTGCGTCTCCCCTCACCATCATCGCAAGCTGCAGACCGTCCATATTCGGCATCCGGCGGTCGGTGATGAGCAAATCAAATTCTGTACCACCCGCCAGCAGTTCCCATGCCGCAGCGCCATCCGCCGCTTCGGTTACCGCGTATCCCGCGAGCTGTAGAAATTCCGACATGACAGCCATGATAAATTTATCGTCGTCGGCGAGGAGGATGCGCTTGCCGATGCCCACATCTGGATTTTTCTGCATGCCTGTGGAAGTCCTATGCGATTTTCATTCTACAAAATGTCCGAGACCTATCTCATGGGCGCGGCGCAAAAATAGCGAGCGCCGACGTCACGCGCGCAAATTCGGCTTTGGCGTGCGGTACTTCCGAAGCCGCTTCAGCGATGTTGCCTTCCTCAGCCAGCTTTTCTATAGCGGCGAAGACATCCTGCAGCGCATAGGCACCCAACTGGCCGGCCGCACTTTTTTGCGTGTGGGCGTGAAGCGCCAGCGCCGCGCCATCTCCCTTCTCCACGGCTAACTCCATTGCAGCAAGCGCTTTCCCTGCATGATCGATGAAAATCCCGACCATGCCCGCCAAACGCGTTCCCATGAGTTTCTGGATCTTGCCGAAGGCAATGGCATCGAGAGGTTCCTTGTTTTGAGTCATCCGTGCCTTTCCCCGCCCTGCAGGTTCAGCCAGCGCGACAACACGCGGTCAAGATCGCGCTGGGCGATGGGCTTGCTGATATAGTCATTCATTCCTGCGGCGATGCAAGTTTCACGGTCTTTGTCCTGCGCGCGCGCCGTCAGTGCGATGATCGGGATGTTCAGGCCGCCGGCACGCAATGCACGAGTCGCATCGTAGCCATCCATTTCGGGCATTTGGCAATCCATGAAGACGATATCAAACTTGGCAGATTGCGCTGCCTGCACCGCCTGCCCGCCATCGCCCGCGACGACGACGCGTATGCCGTATTCCTCCAGCATGGCAATCACCACCTGCTGGTTGACCGGATTATCCTCGGCGACCAGTGCGGTCGCGCCGTCATAACGCGCGTCCATCAGGACAGCGCCTTTGCCCTGCTGCAGCGTATAGCGCGTGACAAGACGGTCGAGCGGTCGGCGGCCTTTCAGCTGCCACAGATACGCTATCATCGTCATAAGTTCCGATGGACGGATCGGCTTGATCAGGTAGCCGATGATGCCGGCGTCCGACACTTCTTCGGCATCGCCCTGCGAGGGCTGCGATGTGATGAGAATGATATGCGCGCCATTATAGGCGGGATCTTTGCGCAGCCGGCGGGACAGCTCTATCCCGTTCTCGCCGGGCAGCACATAATCCATAAGCACGAAATGATAAGGGCGGTCTTGCGCGGCAGCTTCGCGCAACATCGCCAGCCCTTCTTCCGCCGTTTCGGCTGCGGAAAACTCAGCACCCGCCGTCGTCAGCGCCTCGCCCAATATTTCGCGCGAGATATAATTGTCGTCGACGATCAGCACACGCACGTCAAGGCCAGCCAGCGTAGCGGTAGCCGCGCCGGAGAGCAAAGATCCGTCCGCCAGCGGGAACGTCAACGTGAAATGGAAATCGGACCCCTCGCCGGGCTTGCTGTCGAAGGCAACACCGCCCCCCATCATGGTGACCAGTTGTTGCGTAATAGCAAGGCCAAGGCCTGTGCCTCCATAGCGGCGCGTCGTTGAGGTATCGGCTTGGTCGAAAGTATTGAAAATGACCTCGCGCTTGGCAGGTTCAATCCCGATTCCTGTATCTATGATGCTGAAACGCAGGCGCGCAGTGCCGGCCGGCGCCCCCGCCTCTGTCGCCACCTCCAGAACGACGTGGCCTGTCTCCGTAAACTTTACGGCGTTGCTGCAAAGGTTGAACAGAACCTGTCGCAGCCGCCCCGGATCGCCCGCCACATGCGCCGGCACACCCGGGCGGAAGCGCAAGAAGAATTCGACATTCTTTTCCTGCGTGCGCAGCGACATAATCTCGGATACTTCCTCGCACAGCGCCTGAAGATCGAAAGGGATGCTTTCCAGCGTCATTTTACCGGCCTCGATTTTCGAGAAATCGAGGACGTCGGAGATAATCTCTAAGAGCGCGTCTGCCGACCGGGTCACCGTTTCGGCATAGTGGCGCTGCCGCGCGTCCAGTTCCGTCGCCAGCAACAGATGCGACATCCCGATAATGCCGTTCATGGGCGTGCGGATCTCGTGGCTCATATTGGCAAGGAAATCACCCTTCGCGCGGTTCGCGCGCTGCGCTTCTTCCTGCGCCCGGCCGCCCCGGATGGCGAGCCACACCGTAAGCGCCGTAAGCACGGAAATCAAAAGTCCCACCAGCAATACGATGGGCGACAGGCGCGACCCGGCAAGATGCGAACCCGCGCGCGGTGCCAGCATGACACGCCAGTTTTTTGCCGCGACGCGTAGTTCCCGCCCGACGGCAAAAGTACCGGAGGGCACCTGCGCGGAATTGGCGTAAATCAACTGGTCGCCTTCATAAACAGCGACAGCGAAGTTCTTGTTGGTGTCACCTTCGGTTAGCATTTCATCGAAAAGCCGGCGGATACGGAAGCTCGCGACAAGAGCGCCATCATATTCGTCCTTTACGAAAAGGGGCGCGACATAAAGCCAGCCCTTGCCCCCCGTCCGCAGATCGAGAACATCTGTCTTTTGAGACTGGCGCGTATCGCGCGCCCGCGCAAGCACGGCAGCGCGCGCGGGCTCGGAGCGCATGTCGAACCCTTGTGACAGAGACTCGAACTGTTCGGGCATAATTCGGCGGATTTTATCATCGCGGCCGGCAACGGAAATCGACAAGAGGACGGGGATATCCTTCAGGTAATTGGCCGCATCCACCTCCCACTCCGCCTGTGACGCGCCGCCTTGCGCGTTCCAGCGGTAGCGGAAGCGGTCTAGGGCGAGATAAGTGGATGCAACTGTCGCTTCGGTGTCATGGGTCAGGGAAACCACGCCCGCCTCGACCAAGCGGCGCAGCTGGTGGATATCGTTATTGCGCGTTGCCTGCCACATCGAAAAAGTCAGGCCTGCGAGCATGACAAATACCGGCACAGGCGCCCATGATGGCAGGACGGGGCCGCGACCGAAGCCCAGCACTAGGATGCAAGCGCCGAGCGCCATGAAGGCGATAGAGGTATGAAAAGCCATCCCCACCATGAAGCCCCAAGTATAGGCGTCGTGAGTCGCTGTCAGGTAGCCGAGAAACGGCGCCGCGCCCAGCGCGATTACAAGGCTGCCCGCAAGCGAAACGAGGAAACCGCGCAGTTTTTCGCCTTGGGGCCATTTCGTCGCGAGGCTAAACAGCGCAAAGGCGGATAAAATAAAACCACCCGCCGTATTCGGCGACATGCGGCCCGGGAATTCGCTGCGCTTCTGCACAAAGGGCGTGTTGAACAGCGTATCGATACCAAAATTCATGTTCAGGAGGTATTGCGAAAGTGTCAAAGCCGCAAGCACGCCTGCAACCCCTGCGCATACGGCGGCCGCTGCCTGACGGCCTGCGCTCAGCGTCCCAAGGCTGATGCCGCAGATCAGGAAAAACAACGCAGTGTTGAATTTCATCGGCTCGAAAGACGGGTTTATTTGCACGAGACGCGCATCCTGCAGAACCCATCCGGCCATAACGAGCAACGCCATGCCGCACAGTGCCATTGAGCAAATGCGCAGAAAAGTGCCGCCAGACGCCGCTTCCGAAGCCCTTTTAACCGCTGCCATGCGCTCATCCTATTCAAGTCGAAGATGCAATAATAGGTTGTGCTGTATTAAAAATGAAGAATTAAACGGCAGACGCTTGGCTGAATCGATTCCTGCCCCGCCGCATTTTCAATATTATGGAGCTATAGGCGTCTCACGTTACTATAGGGGGCTGCACTTGTGGCTCCGACGGTTGTTTTCGCGGAATTTATTAGTCTCATTAGGAACGTTTCATGCTTCGAGCCGCACATCTGTACCCCTGCCTGCAATGCACAACGCAAGACTGTATCACATACAGACGTCCCCTTGCGGATTGGCGGCCGAATCCCTTGACAACAATTGATGAATTGCAGCCAATGCTAAGTCCGGTAGCGCAGGGAATGATGGAGCTCTGCCGCTCTCAACACGTCCAAGGATGAAACTGGCGAATGGCCGCACCCAAACCCAATATGGGCTTTATCGATGTCCTTCGCTTTGCGGCGGGGTACTGGAAGCGGCAGCCGAAGCGGCTCTCGGTCGTGCTGGGCTTCCTGCTGCTGGGCGCGGCCGTCGAAACATATCTGCCGAACGCACTTGCCGCCTTCCTCGGCGCAATCCGGCAGGAGGCCGGGCATGATGCCATCACGAACTGCCTATTACTGTTCCTCGGGCTTTACCTGGCACAGGCGCTGATTTTCGCCGGCACCTACCGCGTTTATAACGTGTTCGAAACCTACCTGTTCAAAGACGTGCTGGACGACGCCTTCGCACATGTCTACCGGCTGCCGGAGCCTTATTTCTCCAATACCTTCATGGGCGCAATCATTTCCAAGATCAACCGCGCGCGCAACAAGATCGAGACGTTCGAAGACCAGATCATCCTGCGCATCTTCCCGACTTTCGTTGTGCTGACCGGCACGATTATCTTTCTTGCCATGCAGTTCCCGATGCTGGCCGCGCTGATGACCGGATATCTGGTTATCCTTGCCGTGGCGAGCTGCTATCTCGTCTTTCACGTATCCGGCCCCGCGCAGGGGGAATACGCGGTCGCGCAGGATCATTTCGGTGCGCATCTGGCAGATAGCGTCAGCGGCATCGCCACGTCAAAGGCCTATGCGCAGGAGCATACCGAGGTCGCGAGATTTGTCGATGTGACGGCAGCATTGCGCGTGAAAAACGTGCGCGCCTATCTGCGCGGCAACACGGCGGCCTTTGTGCAGCGGATGCTGCTGACTGGCATGCTCGCGCTGCTGCTGGGGGGCGGCACGTGGTACCTTTTCCAGGGCCGCGCCACGATTGAAGACATGGCCTATCTCGCCTTCGCCTATAACATCCTGCAGTCTTACATCCGCGACCTCGGCGAGAATATCAAGAACCTGCTGACATCGTCCTACGACCTGCACGCGATCATCGAAATCATGCGCGAACCGCCGGAAGTGGCAGAAGAACCCGCCCTGCCCGCGCTCGATATCAAAGCGGGCGCGATCACGTTTGAAAATGTCGCCTTCACCTATCCGGGAAAGACGCGCCCCATTTTCAAGAATTTCTCGCTCAATATCCGCGCAGGGGAGCGCGTGGCGCTTGTCGGGCATTCGGGAAGCGGCAAGACCAGTTTCGTGCGCCTGCTGCAGCAGGTCTATGCCTTGCAGGAAGGGCGCATCACGATTGACGGGCAGGATATCACACAAGGCTCGCGCCATTCGCTGCGCAGCGCCATCGCCCTCGTCCCGCAGGACCCGATCCTGTTCCACCGCTCGCTGGCCGACAACATTGCCTATGGCCGCCCCGGCGCATCTCTCGAAGAAGTGCGGGAAGCTGCCAAGCGGGCGCATATCGACGAGTTCATCATGAAGCTGCCGCAGCAATACGGCACGCTGGTCGGCGAGCGCGGAATCAAGCTGTCGGGCGGCGAGCGGCAGCGCATCGCGATTGCGCGCGCGATATTAGCCAACAGGCCCGTCCTGATTTTGGACGAGGCAACAAGTTCCCTTGATTCCGAAAGCGAGCGCGCGATACAAGACGCGCTGCATACTCTGACGCATGGCCGCACATCGATCATGATCGCCCACCGCCTTTCGACCATACTCGACGCCGACCGCATTATTGTGTTCGAGGAAGGCCGTATTGTGGAGGAAGGGACGCATGACGAATTGGTGAACCGTGCCGGCGGCATTTATGCTGGTTTCTTCCGTTTGCAATCGGGCGGTTTTATCGCGGAATAACCTACCGGCCGATAATGCCCAGCCTGAGGGCCTTCATGAGCGCCCCACGCAAAGTTGGCGCGCCCATTTTCAGCCGAAAATTGCGCAGATGGAATTTGATGGAATTTTCGGTGATGCCGAGCGCCGCTGCGACCGCAACCCGTTTATGGCCGCGCCAATATAAATCCGCCACATCCCTTTCTCGCCGCGTCAGAATACACTGCCGCTGAGAGGTGATGCTGCGCTTTTCGAGCATGAGATAGCAGTTATAAAACTGACGGCTGATGACTTGAACCTGAACTAGGTTATCCCGCTGCATATCGGCTTGCCCGTGACTGCTGGCGGCGCCTATTCCCGCTAGCATCCCGCGCTGACCGTGCAGCGGAATGGCAATGCCTTTCTTGAGACCTGCCGCGTCTGCTTCGCGCATGCAGGTATCCTGCTCCTGCGTCAGGTTACCCCGCAGACTGTCCCATAAAAAAGCCTCATCTGTCGCGGGCAGGTGGTTGCGCACCGGGTCGATCGCTTCGTAATTGCGTGTATTGTAATGCTGCATCCAAGCTTCAGGATAAGTGCAGAAAATCGCGTGCTGCGCAGGTCGCCCAATCACCGGATGGTCGGTCAGGAGGCTGAATACGACATGATCGAATCCGCGGAACGACATGGCGCGCCGGAAAATGCCGAAAAGCTGGGCCGTGGTTGCGGCGCGATTCGAGGCGGATATGAATTCCTCTATCATCATGGCGTGCTATTCCCCTCGTCCGGGTAATGTGAAAATACACATCGGCACATGAATATAGAACGCTGTTCGTTAACGTCCGGTTAAGGGGCCGGATCCTGCCTTCTCGTGCAGGATCCGGCACGCCTATTTCCTAAACGCCCACCACAAGCTGTCCCGCAGCGACCATGTCATCTGCTGTACCCAGTCCGGTAACGCCAGACAACGTCGCGATCTGGACCATAGCATGGCCGCCGCCTGTACCGTCAGTATCCACGCTCAGTATCGTATCCCCGCCACTTTCCTCCACCAGCACGAAATCGGCAAAAGCCATCGTGAGTGGGGCATATTCAGTCAGCAACTGCGAGATATCTACCCTATCGTCGTTGCCGCTAAAGTCGGTAATGGTATCGATACCGTAATAGGCGTTTTGGTCGAACATGAAGGAGTCATCTCCCGCACCACCCGTCAGCGTATCCATCGCAAAATGGCCGCCCAGAACGTCGTTGCCATCATATCCGGAGATTATGTCGCTGCCATAGCTGCCAATCAAGGTATTGTTGCCGAGGGTGCCGCTAACCGTGACGGCGTTACCGCAGGCCTCCACGATCGCGTTCAGGTCACCGGTGCCAAGCAAAATAAATTCTTCGATCGAGCTCCCAAAGATTGTATAGCTGACGTCTGCATAAAGGACGTCGTACCCGCTATCCGCTTGTTCCAGCGCCCAGTCGCCGAAATGGTGGACATAATAAATGTCGTCGCCAGATCCGCCCATCAGGTCCGCGGTGCCGCCGCCGGATTCAAGCATATCATTTCCAGACCCCGCATACAGCCAGTTGCCATCTCCGTCGCTGCCGCGCATGTAATTGTCTACGTCATTGCTGCCGAATGCACTGCCGGCAAGTGTGCCCGTCAGAATGATGTTCTCGACGCTGGCATAAGATCCCAGGCTAATTCCCTGCGTCATATTTCCCGCAATGATAGTGTCGATTCCCGCACCGCCGTCGATAGAATCGCCAAGTGAATTCACATGAAACACATCATCGCCATCTCCGCCGTTGATAAAGTCACTACCCCCACGACCATAGATGGTGTCATTGCCGTCAAGCCCATCAATATAGTCCTGCACCGGTGAGCCGAAGAGAATATCATCGCTTTCCGTCGGGAGAAGCGGCGTGAAAATATGCGATTGAATGTATACGCTGTCATGCTCGATTCCGTCACCATATACAATGCTAAGCGTCTGAGAAAACGGCTCGCTGAAGAAATTGGAAAACGTTAACCAGTCGCCTGTACCTCCGTAGGAAACAATCAAGTCATCGTTAATGTGGAAATACATTGAATCGGTGGCGTATACGCCGCTTGCAAAGCGTATGACGTTCGCGCCCCCACCGTCGCCGATCCGGTCCACGCCGTCGCCCTCCTCAAGCAGATACAGGTCATCGCCTACACCCCCGTATAGCTCATCGTTGCCAGAGCCTCCATCCAGTGTGTCGTTGCCTTCGTCGGTGCTTAACAGGTCGTTGCCCGCACCACCGTCCAACTCGTTATCGCCTTCACCGCCGATGAGAGAATCGTTGCCATCTCCCCCGGTCAACATGTCGTCACCGCTACCGCCATATAGAGAATCGTCGCCGCCAAGCCCGTTTATCACATCACTGTAAATCGAGCCCCTGAAATTATCATTGCCTTCGCTGAGATCTACCACGCCGCCTGCAAACAGATGCGACACGATATACTCCGCATTATGTGTTGTGCCCTCCGCGAAAGAAATAGACTCAATGAGAAGTACCGGCTCAATGAAGTAGTATTCGGAGGTTATAGAATTGCCTTCGCCATAAGAAATGACAAGATCAACGCCGTCCCGGATATAGACAACATCAGACACCGCCACCGTTGCATCGAAGGAAATGGTATCGACGCCCTCCTGATCCCATATCCGGTCGACGCCGTCGCCGCTAGAGAAGATATAGGTGTCGTCAGCACCACCGCCGCGCAATGTGTCATCCCCCTTTCCCCCGACCAGAATATCGTTCCCATTTTGAAAGAAGCTGTCTCCATCAAGTCTGTCGTTCCCGCTCCCGCCATACAGCGTATCGTTACCGTTACCGCCCCCTATTTTATCGTCGCCGCCACGACCATCGACGGCTTCAGGATAAAGACTATCCGTGCTGTAATAGTCATCCCCTTCGGTCAACTCTAGAACGCCCAGAATCATATGCGACAGGACGTAATCGACGTCATGCACCGTCCCGTCGTCGAAGCGGATACTGGAGACCGTAAACATATGTGCTTCGAAATAATTACTGATCGTCACAGTGTCGCCAGCACCCCCATAGGCAACGGTAAGGCTGTCTCCGTACCGCGTATAAGTCACGGTCGCAGGGTCAATGCCAGGACCGAAATAAATGCTGTCGTCATCGTTTCCGTAGGCATTGATGACATCGTGGCCGTCTCCGGTATTGAACACATAGACGTTATTGCCTTCCCCACCCTGCAGCAGGTCCTCTCCTGTGCCGCCTATCAGCGTATCGTTATTGCTGCCGCCATAGAGCGTGTCATTGCCTGATCCGCCTTCGAAAGTGGAAGCCCCTTCGCTGCCGTATATCATGTCATTGCCGCCGAGCGCGCGTATATAAACTTCACCGAATCCCGCATAATAATCGTCATTCTCTTCCGTCAGCGTCACGAAGGCGGGCGTCAGGTGCGACAAAATGTAACTTGCGTCATGGAACGTGCCATCGCCGAACGTCACTTGCGCCAACAGGCTGGAATCAGCGATGAAGCCGGTCACGGTCAGGTGGTCGGTCGAGCCGCCGTAATTAATGGTCAGGTTGCCCATGCCGTCGTCATGATAGCTGACAGAACCCGCAGTGATGGATGCTGCAAAGGATATCGTATTGGTACCCCCTTCTTCCGTGACCACGTCTTCGCGCCCGCTGCCGAAAGAAAATATATAGGTATCGTCGCCAGTGCCGCCCATCAGCAAATCGTCATCCGCGCCGCCATCGAGCGTATCGTTTCCGTCACCGCCAAGAAGCGTGTCATTCGCGCCGCGACCGAGCAGGGTGTCATTGCCCGCAAGTCCATCGAGCGTGTCGTATGTGGCAGCACCGATGACGACATCGTCAGCCGCAGTGGCATAAGGGACGAGGTGGGCGAGAATATAGGACAGGTCATGCACGGTGCCGTTCGCGAACACGATTTCCTCCACCCCATCCGCACCAGAAAAAAAGTTCGTGATGTGTATCGTGTCGCCCTGCGTGCCGTAACGGATGACGAGATCATCCGTTATCTGGCTATATGAAGTATTCACTGGTTTTATCGCGCTGCTAGTGAACACGATCCGGTCCGCGCCACTCAACTCCTGGATTGTGTCGTGTCCGTCGCCATGCGCGAAGCGATATGTGTCATTTCCCTGCCACCCCATCAGCAGGTCGTCGCCTTTTTTGCCGGTGATGATGTTATCCGCGTCATTTCCGGTGAGGATATTGGCCACATTATTTCCCGTGAGATCAAGCAAGGTCGAGCCAGTATTCGACGCATCGATGTTTTCAAGATTATTCGCTAAGGTCAATGTTGTGGCGGACGCGGCATCGACATACCCGTATAGTACCAGCGTGTCATTGCCTTCGCCGATCTGCTCCTTTACTTTGTCCTCGATCACGACTTGCGTGCCGTTGAACAGGATATCCGAATGGTACGTGTCGTCGCCCGTGCCGCCCTCGAGCGTGTCAACACCCGCACCGCCAGATAGGGTATTGGTATGGCTGTTGCCGGTGAGGACGTTCGCAAGATCATTACCATAGCCGCTTGCATCCCCTGCGGCTTCGGTCAGCACAAGTTTTTCCACGTTTGCGTCGAGCGTATAATAGGCCGTGCTGGCGCGCACGGTGTCGATGCCGCCGTTAAAGTCTTCAAAAATCGCCGTATAATTGCTGCCTTCATTCGAGGTGATAATGTAGGTGTCATTGCCAGCGCCACCCGCCAGCTGGTCGTAACCGCCGCCGCCTGACAAGGTATTCGCACCGCTGTTGCCCGCGATGTAATTATCCGATGCATTCCCCGTGCCGCTGTAATTGCCGGTGCCCGTCAGCAAGAGGTTTTCGATGCCTTCGCCCATAACCCACGACAATTTGGCGTAAACGCTATCCCAAGACCCACCGGAGTCGACAACCACATCGCCTGAATTTTCGACATAGAATGTGTCGTCGCCTTCGCCGCCATCCAGCGTATCCGAACCCGCTTTACCGTCGAGCGTGTCATTGCCCGCACCGCCCGAGAGATGGTTGATGGAGGCATTCCCGGTCATCGCGTTGTCAAGGTCGTTGCCGATGGCGTTAAAAAGCCCCGCGCGCGCGAATTCGAGGTTTTCGACATTGGCGAAATTCACCGCCCGCATGTCGACACCGATCGCCGCGCCGTCATTCGTGAAGGATATGCGCACCGTGTCGTTGCCGCCCCATTCGGTTTCCACGGCGCTATCCTCCAGCCGGTCGAAAATATACAGGTCATTGCCCTCCATCCCGATCAGGGTATCGGCGGCGCGGCGGCCATCGATCGTGTCGTCGCCCGTGGTGCCTTCAAGCGTGTCTGCGTTCTGGGTGCCCGTGATGGTCGCCATGATGGAATCCTTTGCTGAATGAATGTCAGGCCATGACTTTACTTTGCGTCTCGCTATTGCGGGTACTCCCCCGATGGGTGGGTTTTTAGCGGGAATTTTTAATCCTTGATTAATGTTCTTGTTTTGTTCTAATATAAAATATGGATGTTCAAGAAAAATTATCAGTGCTGGCAGACGCCGCTAAATACGACGCCTCCTGCTCTTCAAGCGGCTCTAAAAAGACGCGCGCGGGCAAGGGACTGGGTTCGACGGAGGGTGGCGGGATCTGCCATAGCTATACGCCTGACGGGCGCTGCATTTCGCTTTTGAAAATCCTGCTGACGAACCATTGCATCTTTGACTGCAAATACTGCATCAACCGTGTGTCGAGTGATGTCAAACGCGCGCGGTTCACGGTAGATGAAGTCGTCAAACTCACGCTCGATTTTTATCGCCGTAACTATATCGAAGGACTGTTCCTGAGCTCCGGCATCATCCGCGACTCAGATTACACGATGGAACAGCTGATCGAGGTGGCGCGGAGTTTGCGGCAGGATCATGCCTTCCGCGGCTATATCCATTTAAAAACGATCCCCGGCGCGGCGGACGAATTGGTGCAGAAAGCGGGGCTATACGCCGACCGCCTAAGCGTGAATATCGAGTTACCGACCCCCGCCGACCTGCAGAAACTCGCGCCGGAAAAGAACCGGCCGCAGCTTGAAAACAATATGCAGCAGATCGAGGTAAAGGCGCAGGAAATCAAGGAGGATAAAAAGAAGGGGCTCAAATCTGTCCCGATTTATGCACCTGCGGGCCAAAGCACGCAGATGATTATCGGGGCGACACCGACGCCCGACCGCGACATTCTGCTCACCTCGACCACGCTTTACAGCAAGTTCCGTCTCCGCCGCGTGTACTATTCCGCCTTCAGCCCGATTCCGCATGCCGATGCGCGGCTGCCGGGGAAAAGCCCGCCACTGATGCGCGAACACCGGCTTTATCAGGCGGATTGGCTGCTGCGATTTTATAAATTCGATGTGACCGATATCGCGCCCGTCTCGCATCCCGATCTTTCCATGGACATGGACCCGAAAAGCGCCTGGGCACTGCGCAATCCTGCATATTTCCCCCTCGATGTGAACAAGGCAAGCCGGGAGCAGCTTTTGCGCGTGCCGGGTTTCGGCGTCACATCGGTTGACAAGATGATTGCCATCCGCCGCTACACGCGGCTGCGTATAAAAGATCTTGTGCTGCTGAAGGTCGCTTTCAACCGCGCCAAGCATTTCATCATCACCGCCGATTACAAACCGCCGGTTTTCGCCGAAGGCAAGCTGCTGGCCAAATTCACGCCACAGCCGGCACAGCTATCTTTGTTACTATGACCCGGGTCTGGGCCGAAAATTTCGATGAATGGCGCAAGACGGCGCGGAATCTGCTGGCGGTGGGCCAGACACCTGAAGAGGTCTACTGGGAGCAGAACGATTTCGAAAGCCTATTCGCCCATGTCGAATCCCTCCCACCTGCCGCGGCGCCTCCTACCAAAGTTCCCGCCGATTTTGTATCCCTCGCCAGCCGCGTCGCCTGTCACCGTGACCCGGAAAAATGGTCATTGCTTTATCGCGCCTTGTGGCGCCTATCGCATGGCCAGCCTCATTTGCTGAAAATGGCGACGGATCCGCTAACCCACCGCCTGCGCCGCATGGATGGGGAAATCCGCCGCGACGCGCATAAGACCAAGGCTTTTGTCCGTTTCCGCCTGCTGCAGGAAAACGACGAAGACCATTACATCGCCTGGCACCGCCCCGATCATAAAGTCCTGCCGCTCGTCGCCGGCTTTTTCCAGCGCCGCTTCGCCGTGATGAAATGGAGCATCGTCACCCCCGACCAGTCCTTGGCATGGGATGGCGAAGCACTGCAATGGGGCCCCGGCCTGCCCGCATCGGAAGTGGCGCATGAGGATAAATTTGAAGACGTCTGGCGCACCTATTACCGTGCCACCTTCAACCCCGCGCGCATCAAGATTAAAATGATGAAACAGGAAATGCCTGTGCGCCATTGGGCGACGCTGCCGGAGGCCCGCATCATACCGGATTTGCTGTCCGAGGCGGAGACACGCGTGGAGACGATGATCGGCGCGATGGAGGGCGATCGCGAAACGGCCGAAGATTATTTACCGCCTGTCGCCGATTACCCGTCGCTGCGCAGCGCCGCAGCCAGCTGCCGCGCATGCGGACTTTGCGGGCCAGCGACGCAGACGGTCTTCGGCGAGGGCAATTTAAGCGCACGCATCATGCTGGTGGGCGAGCAGCCGGGCGACGAGGAGGATTTACGGGGCCGCCCCTTTATCGGTGCCGCCGGACAATTACTGATGGAATTGCTCGAAAAAGCCGGTCTCCCGCGCGACGAATTATACGTGACCAACGCGGTCAAGCATTTTCGCTTCGTCCAGCGCGGCAAAAAACGCATCCACCAGCCGCCCGACGCGCGCAATATAATTGCCTGTAAGCCCTGGCTGCAAACGGAAATCCGACTTATTCAGCCCCAAGTGATAGTGGCGTTGGGTGCAACAGCGGGACGGGCGCTTGTGCACCACGGCTTCGCGCTGAAACACGACCAGCACAAGGATTTGTTTTTCGACGGCATCCCCATTTACGCGACCTGGCATCCCTCCGCTGCGTTGCGGGCTACGCAGCCGCAGCCGCGCGCCGATATCGAATATCACATTTCCGAGACGCTGCGCCGTGCCCTGAAATTTCGCTGAGAATCGTGCCAGTCAATACCATTTCCGATTCCTTTTTAAGCCCAGATCCCCCTTTAGACTGGTCTTTTCTTGGGCGGATAGCAGTATTTCGGCATTGTCTGATGCAAATAAACTTACTCAGAAAACTATCCCCAAAGCTCGATTTGAGCGCTGATCGAGCCTTACAGAGGTATCTTTCGCGACATTGCCAACAGGCTTTACAGCGCCTCAATATCACTTCCCAAACCGATATATTAAAGCCGTCGCATCAGGAGGACGTTGTGGTTAGGCGCATGTTTCACCGCGAAATTTCGGGGGCAAGCGCGGTCTGCAGCATTTCGCCGTACCTGTGGATATGTTGCAAAATGTGCTTACTCTTCAAAATGATGCAGTCTATAGCTCAGAAACAAAATACGCATTAAATGCCGTAAATTACGTGTCGAAATGCTTTCCGTCATTTCAGTCGAGGGATCGTGGCGGCGGCTGTTTGTAACGTAGTAATCGCTACACATGAAGGGGTAGTAGAGTCCGCCGCGCTCAGGAAGTCCTGCGTTTTACGGCACGCCAGCATATTGGACATAATGAGAATTGCGAAAAACCCTTGGTAAAATGCACTCCGGCGTGGGATAAGATTCTCACGCAGGCAGTGACGGGTTTTCGCAAAGAGGCTGGTCAGGCTGCGTGAAACAGCATAGAATTACGCTTAATACCCCTACAAACCCAAAAGAAGAGAGACATACAATCATGGCTAAGAAAAAAGCATCTGCGAAAAAAGCAGCTCACGCAGCACTCACCCCCGTCAAGCAAACGCTGACGAAATCGGGCCTCGTCAACCTGCTCGCTGAGCAGAACGAACTGAGCCGCAAGCAAGCTGCTGGCGTTCTCGCAACCCTCGAAAACACCCTGCTGGGTTCCGTTCATCCCAAAGGCGCTGGCACGTTCATCCTGCCCGGCCTGATGAAAGTCACCCTGCGCAAAGTTCCCGCGCGCAAAGCCGGCACCATGATCCGTAACCCCGCCACCGGCGAAATGATGAAAGCAGCTGCGAAGCCCGCTTCCGTCCGCGTGAAGATCCGCCCCCTGAAAAAACTGAAATCGGCGGCTCTGTCGTAATTCCTTCCTGCCTTCGGGCAGGGACGAAAAAGAAAAACCCCGCAGTATCTGCGGGGTTTTTTTTGTGCGCTTTTTAAATTTCAGATCGCGTTGCCCACCTTGCGCACACGCTCCGGCTTGTCGATATCGATGCCGCAGGCAAGGGCTACCGAGACCAGGATGTTCCAGCCTGCCAGCAACTGGAGGTAGGTATCGAAACCCTCCACCGCCGGAATACGAATGGTATCGAAAGGCGTATCATGCGCCGATATGGCGACAATTCTGATACCCGCGCCCTGCTCCAGCACCTTTTGG
>JAQSWE010000215.1 GCA_029266795.1 Alphaproteobacteria bacterium
GTCCCGCGGGCGACCGCCCTGCGCGCTCTTTCGACCGTCCGCGCGGCGATCGTCCGGAGCGTTCCTTTGACCGTCCGCGCGGCGACCGCCCTGATCGTGGCGGCACCGGCGGCGGCAAATCTTTCGGCCATCGCAAGACCGGCCGGGATTTCGACAAGCGCCCGACGCGTTCGCGCGATTTCCAGCTGGATGAAGACGCGGTTGCGGCGATCGAGCCCTTGCGCGCTTCTGCTGAAACCGTGGGCCGCCTGAAATCGGACCGTCCCGGTTACGGCTCACCCTCTTCCGCTTTCCTGTACGGCGTGCATGCCGTGACGGCCGCGCTGCGCAACCCGCGCCGCCTTCACCAGCGCCTGATGGTCACGACGAATGGATATGAATCCATCCGCGAAGCCTATGAGCAGATGCAGTCGGAAGGCGAAAAACTACCGCAGCCGATCTTCGTCGAAAACGTCGATATCGACCGCCTGCTGCCGCGCGACGCGGTACACCAAGGTTTGTTGCTCGATGCGCAGCCGCTGGAAGATCCCGATCTTGCTGATTTCCTGCTGACCGCGACCGACAACGCAAAAATCATCATGCTGGACCAAGTGACGGACCCGCATAACGTGGGCGCGATCCTGCGCTCCGCCGCTGCTTTCGGCGCGATGGGCGTGATCGTGCAGAAACTGCATGCGCCCGACATCACCGGAACGCTGGCGAAAACAGCCTCCGGCGCGGTCGAGCACGTGCCTGTCCTGCGCGAAGTGAACCTTTCCCGTGCACTGGAGCAGCTGAAAGATGCAGGCTTCTTCTGCATCGGCCTCGCTGAAGAAGGCAAGGAAACGATTGCCGAGCTGGAAACCAAGGGCAAAGTCTGCCTGGTGCTGGGTGCGGAAGGCGATGGCCTGCGCCGTCTCGTCGCGGAAAACTGCGATGTGCTGGCGAAGCTGCCGACCTCGGGCCCGATTTCGAGCCTGAACGTCTCCAACGCTGCCGCTGTCGCACTATATGAACTCATCCGCGCTTCCTGAATTCAAGGTTGAGGGTGCTGTCATCCACCTGCTGGGCGCGCCCGGCACGGGGAAATACACGATCGCCCAGGAAATGCTGAAACTCTGCGACCTGCGGCTGGTCGATAACCACCTTATCAACAATCCCCTTTTCAGCCTTGTGCGCCTCGACGGCAAGACTCCCCTGCCCGCGCGCATCTGGGACAATGTCATCAAAATATGGGATGCCGTTGCCGATACGATGGTGCATATCAGCCCGCGCGAATTCAGCTTTGTCCTGACCAACGGGCTGTTCGAGGGCGATGAGGAAGACCGCAAGCATATGATGAACATGAAGCGCGTCGCCGAAGAACGCGACGGGATTTACATCCCCGTGCGATTGGTCATTTCCGATGTTGCAGAGCATGTGAAGCGCATCACGGCACCAAACCGCAACGCCCGCATGAAGGAAACCGACCCGCACGCGCCCCTGAAATATGCGTCACGCGCGTTGCTACAGACGGGTTTGGCAACCGAATTGACGCTAGATGTCACTGAAGTGTCGCCCACCGACGCCGCGCGCAAAATCCTCACCCATGCACAATCCATAAAAACTGCCTAAAATACCATTGAAATACCACGGTTAATTAGGCCGTCATTCACGATTCTTTGATAAATTGGAATCGTATACTGAAGTTTATATCAGGGTAGAAAACCATGCCGACCGATGCGGCGCGCGAGCCGCTGTTGAAACACCTCACACGAGCCGAAGTCGTGCTGCCCTTTGCGACCAGCCTCGCAATTGCGGCACCGTGCAGCTTTCTGTCGCTGGCGCTGATGCATACCTATTCATCGTTCCCGCAACCGATGATGTGGGTGACGGGTGTGCTCGCGCTTGCGGGGCTCAACATTGCGACCGCTTGCGTGTTGGATGGGGATCGTGCGCGCCTTGGCGTCTTCACGATGCCGGCGCTGCTGGCGATGGTCGGCATCGTCATCCTGTATATTTTCGGGCAGAGCGTGAACCGCTATATCACCCCTGTCGGTTATGACTGGATGCTGCCTTTCGTTATCCCCGGACTGGGGCTTTGCTATTGCGGGATATTTCTTGAGAAATCCATGTTCCTCAAGGCATTGATGGCGGTCAGCGGCCTTGCGCTGACGGTCATGTGGTGCCTTGGTTCGGCGAACAAGCTGGCATTGCCCTTTTAGGGCGTCGACGTCATGCCGCGCGGACGCGGGAAACGGTTCATGTTCTCGATGCGGTCGAGCTTCAGCATTTCCGCATATTCCATCGGCACAGCGTCCGGCGGCACGAAAACGGGCGCGCCTGTTTCCCTGTCATTCGGTATGCGCAAATACCAGTTCCCGTCCAGCTTGAGGTGATCGATCGGATCGCTGCCGCGCACCGCGCTATTTGATGCAAACATGAAGGTATAATAATCGCGCAACACACCAGCTTCCTGCCCTTCGGGCTGGCGGGTTTCCTCAAGCGAAGAATAGCGCACAAACGAACCGCTATAGCGGCCTGCGGGCAGGCTGCGCATCGGCATCTCGCCAATCCCGAATGCGCTTTCGAGACGCTGCATTTTCGCAGCGCGGGTCATCAGGCCCGCAACAGCTGCAATATTGAAATGGTCAGGCGATCCCGCAGGCGGCTGCGCGAAAATGGCGTCGACGCGCGTTTCGTCGTAATTCATCTGCTTGCGGACTTCCCATCCTTGCGGCACTTTTGCCTCGTCGTGATAGAGGAATTCGCCAAGGGTATATTTTTCAGGATCGCCACGCATACTGCCCCAGACATCGGTGGCATTGAAGCGCTGCACAAGGGATTGGCGCAATGTCTTCAGCTCGGCGCGCGCCTCATTGACCGTTTCAACGGCTGCGAGTGACAGTCCTTCGGCGCGATAGTATGAATATTCGGCGGTCATTTCAAATCCCCGGATCGAAAGACGCCGCGCGGGTACGGTTAAAACCGGCAAGCCGCTCCGCCGCGTCGATTTTCAGCATATCGTCGTACGGAATACGCACGGCATCCGGCGGCGTGAATTGCGGGATATCGCTGCCTGCATGGTTCGGGACGCGGATATAAAAATCATCGCCCATTTTCTGGAAGGCCAGCGGGTCGGCGCTTTTCCATGGGCCGGCTTGCCGGCGGCGCGCTCGATCAGGCCTGCGAAATTGGTGATGTAGAAATGATCGGCAGATCCGGGTACGGGCATCGCGCGCTCCACAGCCCCCTCGCTCTGGCGTTCCGGCCGCGTGCTGATCCAGCCTTCGGGCGCAACGGACGGAATGCCGAAATGGAATTCATGAATGGTGTAGCGTCCCGTCTGGCTGTCGAGCCACCCCACAACCGCGCTTGCCGCATAACGCTGGCAGAGCAGCCAGCGCATATCTTCCACTTCCAGCTTTGCTTCTGCGATGGTGTCAATCGCAGCAAGGCTCGCCCCTTCGGCGCGGAAATAGGAATATTCGGCGGTCATGATTTACCAGGCGCTGCAGTGATAGGAAATTTCATGCCCGTCATATTTGCAGGGCGGCTGTGTTTCCGATTTATACGGATGCAGCGTGGTATCCGGGCGCGTGATGTTGTCGAATTCGTTGTTCTTTGTAATAGCCGCGCGCGCGAATGCGGCAAGGCGTGTCGCGAAATACTGGACCAATTAAACTTCTCCGAACTTATGAATAGTGTGTGTAAGGAAAAGCAGTAAGCCATAACCATAAGCGCGTCAATCCCCCTTCTGGGAATTAGCCTAATGGTTAATACAATGATTACAATTACTTAAAGAGGCTCGAGGATATGTGCGTCAATCCGGTGCAGTACGGTGAATGTTTCCGGGGCGATTTTCTTCAGCAACGCCAGATGCGCGGCATCGAATTCTGCGACCTTTTCAGGTGGCAGTGCGGCGCCAACGCCGCGGCATGCGCGGATGCGACCCATCCAGCCGTCACGGCTGAACTGGATTTTTTCGTCGTAATTGAAAAACGCGCGGAGACGGAAATCGGTGAGCGACCATGCGGGCACGGCGGGGATGGAGCCCGACCAGCTATGCGCCGTCCAGTTCGGGTTGAATTCGCGCACCAGATCTTCTGTCGCCTGCGCAACGGGGTCCTGCCCCGGCAGCCATGAGCAATGGCTCGTCACCAGCACGCCGCCGTCTTTCAACGCCCACAACACCTGCCGCACGACTTCCTGCTGGCGGAAATAAAGCCAGCACTGGTTGGCGATCACCACATCGAACATCTTGCTGTCAAACGGCAGCTTCTCCGCCTCGCCGACGCGGAAGTCGATTTTGACGCGCGCTTCTTCCGCGGCTTTTTTCGCATAGGCGATTTGTTCTTCGGAGACATCGATGCCGCTGACTGCAGCGCCGCGCTGCGCGAAGCGGATCGCCATCGCGCCCGTGCCGGTGCCTAGGTCGAGCAGCGACTGCCCGTTCAAGCCAACCTTGAAGGTACGCATATAATCGAAAAAACTGTCGGGCTGGCCGACGCGGTACTTCGCGTAATCTTCCGACGTCTTGCCCCAGTCGATCGTATTGCCGGGGTCGGTCGCGCTGATGCCGTGCATGTCGGTTTTTTCCCTTGTCGAATCCTCATAAAAAACCTATACAAGACAAATGGTTATGTCAACGTCATCCGTTGCTTGACCGAGCAGGCAAGGGCTTTATTTTATGATGATCAGCACCTACGCAATGAAACGGGCCGCCCCCATGAACCAGCACGACCGCGACAACGAAATTTTTCTTATCGACGGCTCGGGCTTCATCTTCCGCGCCTATCATGCGCTGCCGCCGCTGAACCGCCCCGACGGCACCCCCGTCAACGCCGTGCTGGGCTTCACCAATATGCTGGTCAAGCTTCTGAACGATATGAATGTGCCGAACATCGCCGTCATCTTTGACGCCAGCCGCAAAAACTTCCGCAACGAGATTTATGCCGAGTACAAGGCGAACCGCACCGAAACGCCCGAAGACCTGATCCCGCAATTCGCGCTGATCCGCGAAGCGACCGAAGCCTTTTCCATTCCCGCGATCGAACTGGACGGTTACGAGGCCGACGACCTGATCGCCACTTACGCGCGTCTTGCCGTCGAAGCCGGTCGCAGCGTCGCCATCGTTTCCTCCGACAAGGATTTAATGCAGCTGATCCGCCCCGGCGTCCGCATGTACGATCCGATGAAGTACAAGGATATCGGCGAGGCCGAAGTCATGGAAAAATTCGGCGTCCCTCCATCGAAGGTTGTCGATGTGCAATCGCTGGCCGGCGACAGCACCGACAACGTGCCGGGCGTGCCGGGCATCGGCGTCAAGACGGCGGCGCAGCTGATCAACGAATATGGCGACCTCGACACGCTGCTGGCGCGCGCCAGCGAAATCAAGCAGCCCAAGCGCCGCGATTCACTGATCGAACATGCGGAGGCGGCACGCGTGTCGCGGCGCCTCGTGCAGCTCGACGCGAATGTGCCGGGGGTACCCGGAATCGACCAGTTGTCACTGCGCACGCCCGACAAAGACCGCCTCCTTGGCTTCCTGCACCAGCAGGGCTTCAAGACCATCATGGCGCGCATGGAAAAGAGACTGGGCGGCGAACCTGCGAATACCCCCACCCCCGGCGTCATCACCCTGCCGCCCGCGAAAGAAGGCATGATTGCCGCTGCGGTTGCGCATGCCACAGACAAACCTGCCACATATGAGCTGGTACAGGACGAGGCAGCGCTGCAACGCTGGATCGATATGGCGATGGAAGCAGGACATGTGGCCCTCGACACCGAAACAACCGACCTGACGCCGTCGAAGGCGAAACTCGTTGGCATTTCGATGTCGACCGAAAAAGGCAATGGCTGCTACATCCCGCTGCAGCACCGCGACCCGAAGGGCTATTCGGAAAGCTTTGATTTCACGATGCAGGAAAAGAAACCGGAATCCGACTTGCGCCAGATTCCGGTGGAACGCGCGCTGCAAATGCTGCGGCCGCTGCTGGAAGATCCCGGCATTTTGAAAATCGGCCACAACATCAAATACGACCTGCAGATGTTCCTGCAATACGGCATCCGCGTCGCGCCTATTGACGACACGATGCTGATGTCCTTCGTGCTGGATGGCGGGATGCACGGCCATGGCATGGACGAATTGTCGGAACTGCTTCTGAACCACAAGCCGATTTCCTATGACGAAGTGACCGGCACCGGCAAGGCCCGCGTGACATTCGACCTCGTACCGCTCGACAAGGCCCTGCAATACGCGGCGGAAGATGCCGATGTGACGCTGCAGCTGGAAAAAAATTTCCGCCCGCGCCTGCCGCAGGAAGGCATGGCGTCGTTCTATGAAACCGTGGAACGCCCCCTCGCCCCCATTATCGCCGACATGGAATTCACGGGCGTCAAGATCGACACCAATGTCCTGCGCAAAATATCCAACGATTTCGCGACCAAGATGGTGACGCTGGAGGAAGAGATTCACAAGCTGGCAGGCCATCCGTTCAATATCGGATCGCCGAAACAGCTGGGCGATGTTTTGTTCGGCGAGATGGGGCTGCCCGGCGCATCGAAAACCAAGACAGGCGCCTGGGCAACGGGTGCCGAAGTACTCGACGAATTGGGCGAATATCCGATTGTCGCCCAGATCCTTGAATGGCGCGGACTGTCGAAGCTGAAAAGCACCTATGCCGACGCGCTGCCCGAAACGATCAACCCGAAAACGGGCCGCGTGCATACGTCCTATAACATGGTCGGCGCGAATACGGGTCGGTTGTCGTCGAACGACCCCAACCTGCAGAACATTCCGATCAAGACCGCAGACGGCAAGAAAATCCGCGCGGCCTTTGTGCCGGAAGACGGCTATGAATTCCTGTCCGTCGATTATTCCCAAGTCGAATTGCGCCTTGCCGCCGAACTTGCCGATATCAAGCAGCTGAAACAGGCTTTCCATGACGGCATCGACATTCATGCCGCGACCGCCAGCCAGGTCTTCGGCGTGCCGCTCGACCAGATGACGCCCGATATACGCCGCAACGCGAAGGCCATCAATTTCGGCATCATCTACGGCATTTCGGGCTTCGGCCTTGCCAAACAGTTGGGCATTCCGCAGGGCGAAGCCGCAAACTATATCAAGCAATACCTCGCCCGTTTCCCCGAGCTGAAAAACTACATGGATTCAGCCAAGGAGTTCGCGCGCAAGCACGGCTATGTGAAGACGTTCCACGGGCGTAAAGTCTACCTGCGCGGCATCACCGATAAAAATGCCGCGATGCGCAGCTTCGCCGAACGACAGGCCATCAACGCCCCCCTACAGGGTACCGCCGCCGACATCATGAAAAAGGCGATGATCGCGATTGCGCCCGCGCTGGTCGAGGCGAAACTGGGCGCCAGAATGCTGCTGCAGGTCCATGACGAATTGCTGTTTGAGGTGCCGGTGGCCGAAAAGGCCGAAACAGCGGCGCTCGTGACAAAAATCATGGAAGAGGCCGGAACCGGACTCGGGGTTCCGCTCGTTGTAGATGCTGGATGGGGCCTTAACTGGGCAGATGCGCATTAACCCCTTCTTAAAAATTCACCCACCTGACCGGAGAACGCCGCCATGATGCACATCACCCATAAAGA
>JAQSWE010000216.1 GCA_029266795.1 Alphaproteobacteria bacterium
CTGCCACACGTTCGTGTGGCAGGACAAGCGGCAGCATGCCGTTCTTGAAGCAGTTGTTGTAGAAGATGTCGGCATAGGACGGCGCGATCACGCAGCGGATGCCGAAATCGAGCAGCGACCACGGCGCATGTTCGCGCGATGAACCGCAGCCGAAATTTTCGCCCGCGACCAGAATTTGCGCATGGCGATAGGCAGGCTTGTTCAGCACGAAATCCGGCTTCTCCGCGCCCTCGGGCGTGAAGCGCAGGTCGTTGAACAGGTATTTGCCAAGGCCGGTGCGCTGGATGGTTTTCAGGAACTGCTTCGGGATGATCGCGTCGGTATCGACATTGACCATGTTGAGCGGGGCGGCGGGCCCGGTGAGTTTGTCGAATTTCTGCATGTTACTTCACCAGCTCCCTTACATCGGTCAACCGTCCGGTCAGCGCCGCTGCCGCCGCCATCGCGGGGCTCATCAAATGCGTGCGGCCGCCGCGGCCCTGACGGCCTTCAAAGTTGCGGTTGCTTGTGCTGGCGCAGCGCTCGCCGGGCTGTAGCTTGTCGGCGTTCATGGCAAGGCACATAGAGCAGCCTGCCTCGCGCCAGTCGAAACCTGCTTCGATGAAAATTTTATCGAGGCCTTCTTTTTCCGCCTGTTCCTTCACAAGGCCGGAGCCGGGGACGATCATGGCATAGACAGTTTTTGCGACATGGCGGCCTGCGGCGATTTTCGCCACTTCGCGCAAATCTTCGATGCGCGAATTGGTGCAGGAGCCGATGAAGACCTTGTCGATGGTTACATCGGTCAGGCGCTGGCCGGCGGTGAGGCCCATATAGGTAAGCGCGCGTTCGATGAATTCGCGCTGGCCCTGGTCTTCGATTTTGGCAGGGTCGGGGACGAAGCCGGTGATCGGCGCGACCGTTTCGGGGCTGGTGCCCCAGGTCACTTGCGGCGCGATGTCTTTGGCATCCAGCTTGATTTCCTTGTCGAACACGGCGCCGGCATCCGTCACCAGCGTGCGCCAATAGGCGACCGCCTTGTCGAAATCGGCACCCTGCGGCGCCATCGGGCGGCCGCGCAGATATTCGAAGGTGGTGTCATCGGGCGCGATCAGCCCTGCGCGCGCGCCGGCCTCGATCGTCATGTTGCAGACCGTCATGCGGCCTTCCATCGACAGCCCGCGAATGGCGGAGCCTGCGAATTCGATGACATAGCCCGTGCCGCCGGCGGTGCCGATTTTGCCGATGATGGCGAGGATGATGTCTTTCGCGGTCGTAAACGGCGGCAATTCGCCCTCGACCGAGACGCGCATGTTTTTCGCGGGCTTCTGGATCAGGGTTTGCGTCGCCAGCACGTGCTCGACTTCCGAGGTGCCGATACCAAACGCCAATGCGCCGAACGCCCCATGGGTCGATGTATGGCTGTCGCCGCAGACGATGGTCATGCCGGGCTGCGTCATGCCTTGTTCAGGGCCGATGACGTGGACGATGCCCTGGCGTTTATCCGCCATGCCGAAATATTCGATGCCGAATTCCTTGACGTTGCTTTCCAGCGTCTCGACCTGCACGCGCGCTTCGGGATCGGTGATGCCCTTCAGCCGGTCGGGGCTGGTCGGCACGTTGTGGTCGACGACGGCGAGCGTTGCATCGGGGCGGCGCACACCGCGCTTGGCCATGCGGAGGCCTTCGAAGGCTTGGGGGCTTGTCACTTCATGCACAAGATGGCGGTCGATATAGATCACCGAAACGC
The DNA here is from genome assembly GCA_029266795.1 of Alphaproteobacteria bacterium. Taxonomy (GTDB): domain Bacteria; phylum Pseudomonadota; class Alphaproteobacteria; order Micavibrionales; family UBA2020; genus JAPWJZ01. The sequence continues at coordinate 1,730 of JAQSWE010000216.1, forward strand.
CGTCGTCATTGCGGCTGACGACATGGCTGTCCCAGATTTTTTCGAACAGGGTGCGCGGCTTGGACATGGCTTGAACCTCATTTCATTGAAGCGTTAAGGGGAAGATATGGCCTTGGCGGGCAAAAGGAAAGGGAGAATAGGCGTGTTGCGGGGCAGCAAACGCGCGCTTTGCGCGCAAAGAAAAAAGGCGGCCATTGCTGGCCGCCTTTTTGCATCTGGTATCCAGAAGATTAAGCGTTGACCGCTTTCTTTTCGGGAGCTGCCGGAGCTGCTGCCTTTTCGGGCGCTTGTGCTTCGGCAGTGTCGTTCTTGTCTTCGTACTCGCGCTCGGCGATGCGGGCGGATTTGCCGCTGCGGTCGCGGAGGTAGTACAGTTTCGCGCGGCGGACGGAACCGCGGCGGACGAGTTCGATGCTGTCGATGGAGGGCGAGAACAGGGGGAACACGCGTTCCACGCCTTCGCCGTAGGAGATTTTGCGAACGGTGAAGTTCTGGGTGATGCCTTTGCCGCCGCGCGCGATGCAGACGCCTTCATAGGCCTGGATGCGGGTACGGGTGGTTTGGCCCTTTTTCTTGTCTTCGGAGATCTCGATGATCTTCACGTTGACGCGCACGGTGTCACCGGGCTGGAATTCGGGGATCTTCTTGGAGCCTTCGGACAGTTTCGCGATCTGGCTCTGTTCAAACTTTTCGAGGTCGTTCATTTGGGTCTTACCCTATTTTCTTGTCGGGACCCGTTATATTCGAACGCACGATTTAAAACGGTTGTGCGCCGGCGGTCCACATGTTCATTACCGGGTCGGTTTTGGACATAATTATGCCCACCACCAATTTGGGGGATTCTTACCCAAAATACAACCTTATATCAAGAATTTATTTGGTTTTCTTGGAATTCTCAGGATTCTGAACGACATAGGCTGACCACAGGTCCGGGCGGCGTTCTTTGGTCACGGCCTTCGACTGTTCCAGCCGCCAGTCTTTTACCTTGGCATGGTGGCCGGAGGACAGAATCTCCGGCACTTTCCGCAAGATTCCGTCGGGGCCAGTCCATTCTGCCGGCCTCGTGTAATGGGGGTATTCCAGCAGCCCGTTGCCAAAGCTTTCCTCGTCATGGGTGCCGGCATTGCCGATCACGTCGGGCAGCAGGCGGATGACGGTATCCAGCAGGATCATGGCGGCCTGTTCGCCCCCCGACAGCACATAGTCGCCAATGGATATCTCTTCGGCCTGATAGGCCTCCAGCAGCCGCTCGTCCACGCCCTCATACCGGCCGCACAGGATGGTCAGGAGAGGCTCCTGCGACAGTTCTATCGCCTTTGCCTGCGTCAGAGGCTTGCCACGGGGCGTCATGTAGATAAAGCGCCCCAAGGGCAAATGCGCCTGCAGGGAGCGGTCGAGGATATCGGGCTTCATCACCATGCCCGCGCCGCCGCCAAAGGGGCTGTCATCGACCGTCTTGTGGACATCGGTGGTGTAGTAGCGCGGATTGACGGTCTCGAGGCTCCAGATGCGCTTCTCCAGCGCCTTGCCCGACAGGCTCAGGCCCAGATGCCCCGGGAACATTTCGGGGAAGAGGGTGATGATCTTGACGGTCAGTTTTGCGGGTTCTGGCTTCATATCGCGACTCTATCAAAATATCATTTACTTTCAAGGTGATATTTTGAAAACGGGGGCCTTGTTATTGACTTTTTAACCATTATGTTATATAAATAAAGAACTCGGGACACCGCAAAAGAGGATTGGGTAGGACATGAAAAAAGCAGGCATCTTCGACAAACTGAAACAAAAACTGGCTCAAGCCGGTGATGCTGTCGCCGAACTCCTCCATCCCCAGCCCGAACTCGCCCCGATCCGCATCAAGGCAAACCGCGACCGCCGTCGCTAAGTCACGCGGGTCTTGACTTCATTTTCATAATACTGTACAACCTGACCATCGCTGCAGAATCCGGATTCTCTAAAACCGGACGGGCGTAACAGGGGAATGCAATCGATCATGGCCGAAGACAGACGATCACATCCGCGCAACGGCGATTCAGCCAGCAAGATCGCCATCAATGGCGCGATCACCCGCCAGATGCCGAATATCTCCGGCTTCAATTTTTTCAGCGGCGACTTCACGCCCAAAACAGTCAACTCGGTCGGCACCGCCGTCTGCACGCAGGAAGAATGGGATGCGATGTGGAAGACGCTCGACCGCCCCGCACCCGGCCCGCTGCCAGATTCCACGCGCGCGATTTTCCAGGCGATCAACGAGGCGACCAAGCAGCGCTCGACCGCTTTCGAGGCCGCGAATGTCACGCTGACCGCGACCAAGGACATTAAGGTTGAATGGAACCGCCTGCATGTCGGCAAGGACGAAGACCCCAAGGTGCAGGACCGCTTCGCCGTGCTGCTGGTGCCTGAACAGGGCAAGCTGTCATCGAGTTTTAACGATGTCTGGCCGCTGCGCGAAAAGCGCGAGAAGATGAAAAAGTTCGACGAGAGCCTGAACCTGTTCCGCAAGGGGCAGAGTTCAATCCTCACCAGCCCGTCGGTTGCGAAATTCACGCAATATCAGGCCCGTCGCAACGTGAAGCCGCAGAGCCGGAATTAACCTTAAATTTTTGAATATCAGTCCAGAAGGCCGTGGGGAATATCCACGGTCATTTCTTTTTTCGCCACATCGACATGCGGCACGACCTTGCCCGTGAAGGGCAGGTAGAAGCTGTTGCCTTTCGGCGGTTTGATTTCCAGCAGGTCGCCCGCGCCGAAATTGTCGGCGTGCATGGCATCCGGGGTTTCGTGAAGATCAAGGTCTTCGCGGAAAACCCGGCCAAGCTTGCGGATGGGCCGCCGCTTTGTGAT
>JAQSWE010000217.1 GCA_029266795.1 Alphaproteobacteria bacterium
GTCCCATGTCTTGAATGTGCCGAAATCGGTCTGCATTTCCTCGAACACGCGCGGGCCCTGCTCGAAGCTTACCAGACGGAAATTGCCCTTGAGGCTCAGCACACCGTTCAATTTCGGCTGCGTGCCGGCAAGCGTCGTCAGCAGGTTCTGCCGTGCCTCGTAATCGCGGCCGACATAAAGCGGGCTGCCATGCAGATCATTGAGGTTGTTGGCACTCACCACGAAATCGACGCCGACATATTGCGGTCCTTCCGCCAGCGACTTGATGGTATTCCCAGCAAAGGTCGCTGTGCCGCCGACAAAGGCGGGCGCGCCGATGATCTTCTGCAGGTCATTCCCGCCCGCTGAAAAATCGCCCAGCACCAGCACATTCGAAAGATCGGGCAGTTTGCCCAGTTTTTTGCCCGTCAGGTCGATCTTGTCGGCGACCTCCAGCATGCCGTCCGCGCGGCGGGAAAATTTGAGGCCGAGGCTGCGCAGCGCGTCTTCTGACGCCTGCGGCACATCCAAGACCGCCGGTTCAAGCCGCGCCGCCAGCCCCGCGAAAACCTCACGGTGGCGCTGCAGGGCATGAACGTCGTTCTTCGCCGCATTCGGCAGGAAATTGGCGTCGTATTCGAACAGGATATGGTCCACTTCCGCGCGGAACATATCGGACGGGAAATCGCCCTGCGCCGCCAGCATCTGCGTGAATTTTTCCACAACGCCGGTATTCGCGGGCATCGTCATCACGTCATTGACGACGGGCGTCAGCGCGTTCAGCAGCGCAATCCGGTCCTGCGCAATCGCGTCCCATCCGCTGAGCGGTTTGAGGATCATGGTTTTTTGCGGAAAGTTGCGGTGCGGGGCGCGCTGACGGCGCGGGTCAGGCCCGCCAGGCTGTCCGCCGTTTCGCGAATTCTCGCCCGTGTCGCTTCCGATACGCGCAGCTCCGGCGGGATGTCATCCGCCGTCTTGAACGTGCCAAAATCAGATTGCAGTTCGGTAAACGATTTCGGCGGGTTTTCGAGGTCCTTCAGTCCGGGATTGGCCGTGACGTTCAGCACCCCTACTTCCGCGCCCTCCGCCCCCTTCAGGCTGCGCAGGCGGTTGCCGGATAAATCGGCCACACCGCCGATATGGCGCGGCAGGTTTCGCAAATCCTTCAGGCGGTTCAGGGTGCCGCGGAAATCTCCCGAGACGCTATAGGGCGCACCCTTCAGGCTGGTCAGGTCATTCACGCTGAACAGGAAATCGCCCTGCACCACCACATTCGACAGGTTCGGCAGCTCCGTCAAATCGCGGTTGCGGAAATCGAGCGAGGTTTCGACCAGCAGCCTGCCGTCGGCGCGGCGCGAATAAATCACGTTCAGCAGCTTCAATGCGACCTCCGACGGGTCTTCCTGCACAGCGACAGTGTTGAAAGCATCAGAAAGGCCGCTCATGATTTCCTCGCGAATGACGCGGTTTTCGGCGCGGCGACGGGGCGCGACAGCGTGCCCGCCTCGCGCACCACGGCCTTCACCTGTTCGCGGAATTCATGGGCGATGCGCAGGATTTTATCTTCGGATTGCAGCAGGTGAGTCGGCACCTCGTCCCAGCTGGCGAAAACGCCGTGATCGCTGCGCAATTCGCGGAAAGTTTTCGGTGCGTGTTCGAAATCGCGGATGCCGGGATTGCCGGCGATGTTGAAGATGCCTCTCAGGTTTTCGGGCGCGCCTTCGACATTTTCCAGCTTATTATTCTCGACGATATAATCCGCGCCGACGTTCTTCGGGCCGTGGCGCAGGTCTTTCAGGTTGTTGTCCTTGCAGCTGAACCCTCCGCCGATATCGGGCGTCGCGCCCTCCAGCGTTTCAAGGCCGTTATCGGCGCAGAAAAAATTGCCGCCGACATATTTGGGCGTGCCATACATGTTTTTCATCGGCACGTTGAAGATGTAATAGCCGCCGTTCACGATGACTCCGGTCAAATCCGGCAGCATCTCGCGGTCGTTGAAATCGACATCGCCCATCACGACCACTTCGCCCGCGCGGCGGCGGTACGGGATGTTGTTGAGGCGGAGGTTATTCTCAGGGCTGCCGGGCGCGAGAGGTTGCGTTTTCGACGTCTCAAGCACCGAGGTTTCCACGCTCAACAGGCTGCGTGCGCCCTCCAGCGAAATCAATTCGCCCTGCCCGATCGGGGTCATGGGCTGGCGGCGCTGCACCTCCGGCATGAATTCTTCGGTGTAACGGCGCAGCATTTCCTGCGCTGCCTGATAGACGACACCGTCTTTCACGGGACGGTAGCCGATTTCCGCCGCCAGTTTGCGCACCAGCTGCGTGTCGGTGGGCATTTTGTCCAGCTCATCAAAGATGCTCTGTATTTTTACGGCCTTGTCGGAAATTTCCTGCGCCGTCGCAAACGGCTCGCTTTCCGCAGCCGCGCGCGCATCCAGCCAGTCGCCGACATCGCCCGCGATGTGCAGCACCGCCGCCATTACATTTCCGCCTTGTTGCGGCGGAAGGACGCGGTTTGCGGCGCGCTGAGCTGGCCTGTCAGCCGACCCGTGACGCCGGTGATTTCATTCACCATCTCGCGCCGCGCGTCATCCCATGCGGGGACGACGGGTTCGGCCTTCAGGTGCGGATATGTGTCGAAGAATTTTTCAGGCTTATCGAGTTCGTCGCTGCGCGCGGTGACGCCCAGCAGGTATTGGACTTCGGAATTGCTGTCGGTCGTCTCGGCGCGGAACGTCGCGCCGGGCAGGTAATCATCCTTGTAACGGCGGCGCACTTCGCTGAGCGCATCCGCATAGGCTTCCTTCGCCACGGCAGCCGCGTTAAAAAAATCGGCCACAGCGTCGAGGCTGGACGGATCTTTGTGGATCTTCTCGATTAACGGTTCCAGCGTGAGCGCCATCATACACCTTGCGTGATCTTTGATATTTGAGGCTGCTTTATCCGTGTGCAATGAGGACGGGCGAGAAACAGGTGAAATCGCCCGAGATAGCGGCACGCGGCATGGCAAGTATCTTACCAGACCGCAAAATTATGTCAATAGATTGACAAAAAATGCTTATATTTCAATCCAGAAAGCGGAACGTCAAGGCTTTCAGGTAAGCGGTTTCCGGCAGCATGGGATGCACCGGATGATCGGCGCTCGCCCCTGCGACTTTCACCAGCTGGAACGGGCGGCCGGATTTTTGCAGCGCGCCCGACACCGTGTCGATCAGCTCGTAAGTTTCGGCGTGGTGCGAGCAGGAGGCGAAGAACAGGAAGCCGCCGCGTTCGACCAGCGGGATGGAAAGGCGTGCGAGCTTCTGGTAGCCCTTCATGCCGGGGCCGTGATCCTTGCGCGATTTGATGAAGGCGGGCGGATCGACGCAGACGACATCGAATTTGCGGCCTTCCTGCGCCAGTTTTTCCATCACGTCGAAGGCGGCGCCCTCGACCGTTTTGCAGACCGCCGCCACATCGTTCAGCGCGGCGTTTTTATTGACCATCGCCAGCGCGTCGGCGGAGCTGTCGACGAATGTCACGCTCTTCGCGCCGTTGCGCGCCGCCGTGATGCCGAAACCGCCTGTATGGCAGAATACATCCAGCAGCGAGCCGGATTGCGTCAGTTGCGACACCCAGCGGCGGTTTTCACGCTGGTCGAAGAACCAGCCGGTTTTCTGGCCTTCCAAAACGTTGCCGAGGAATTTCGCATCGCCGTCGCGCAGCTCGACGATTTTGTCGCCGAGGTCGCCATGCGCAACCTTCACGAATTTTTCGAGGCCTTCGCTTTCGCGCGCATTGCTGTCGTTGCGCAGCACGATGGCGCGCGGTTTCAGCAGCGATTTGAGGGAGGATTCCACATGCGGCCACAATTTATCCATGCCGGCGGTGTTCACCTGCGCCACAATCACGTCACCGAAACGGTCGACGATCAAGCCGGGCAGCCCGTCGCTTTCCGAATGGATCAGGCGGTAATAAGGCTGCCCGACGAGCTTGTCGCGATACGCGACCGCGCTTTCGATGCAGCGGTGGACGAAGGATTTATCGATCGCCTCTTCCTGCTTCAGCGTCAGGATGCGGCCGACCAGCTGGCCCTTGGGGTTGTAATAGCCGCGGCCCACGAATTCGCCCTTGTCGCGCGTGAAATCGATGATGCTGCCGGGCGGAATATTGTCGGCGGCACGGGCATTGATGACTTCGGAGCGGAACACCCAAGGATAGCCCATGCGCAGTTTGCGCACCGATTGTTCGTTGAGGCGGACAGCCGACGGCACTTCGACGACGGGCATGGGCAGGAGGGAGTCAGTCATTTTCGGGATTCCAGAATTTGTTCGACCCATACTGGCACAGTTTCCGTAGCCTTGCCATAGCGCTGCTCATGAAAGGCCGAGGCGATATTCGAGGGCTCGAGGTTGATTTCGACGGTTTGCGCCCCCGCCCCTTGCGCCACTTCGACAAATCCCGCCGCCGGATAGACGTTGCCGGAGGTGCCGATCGCGACGAAAACATCGCATTGCACAAGCTTCTCGTAAATATCATCCATATACAGC
>JAQSWE010000218.1 GCA_029266795.1 Alphaproteobacteria bacterium
GTCGCTGCCGAAGCGGTCGAACAGACGGCGCAGCTTCATCAGGAGGCCGGCATGTCGCTCGAGGCTGCGGGGAAATCCTGCGCGCACCATCCATGACAACTTCCAGATGCCCAGTTGCAGCAGCGACATTTCCTGCCCCGCCGAAAACCGGATATTTTCGAGCGTCGGGTAGCGCGCGGGAAACAGCGCAAGGTCGGGAATGTCGCATTCTCCGAACAGCCGCAGGCCAAGCTCGGGGTAGTTTTCGGCATGCAGCCCCTGCGCGCCGTATACGGTTTCCATTTTTCCGTTGCGCAGTCGCGTGAACGGCTTGCCGGCATAGGACAGTACGCCTTGCGCGGTCGATGCCCCGATGCGCGTGTGTTGGGCAAGCGTGATGCCGTAATCGACCGATGTCAGCTTGCCGAATTTTGGCAGGTAATGATCGATCAACGCCGCTGTCAGGCACGGCACGGAAGATGCACCGCTGACGACGAGCCTACCCTTGGCCTTCGCCGCCGCATCGAGCACCGTAATGCCCGCGACATAGTCACGCGCGTCGGCCAAGTCGATGTAATGGCAGCCGAAGGCGATGCACGCCTCAGCCGTCTTATAGCTCTGGCCCTGAAAGGGGCCGGCGGCGTTGATGACGATCTCGGGCTTTACCTGTTCCAGCACTTGCGCCAAATCGCGGTCGAGATCGAGCGCGTGGTAGAGCGGCAGGTTGGGCGATTTCTGCAGTTCCGCCGCCAGCAGGCGGCACTTTTCGGCATCGCGCCCTGCAATGACGACACGGATCGCGGGATCGGCCGCCAGCCGGCGCGTGATGATGGTGCCGAAAAAACCGTAGCCGCCGATGATAAGTACTTTTTTCACCGGTATCCTGCGCGTTTATTTCGTGGCCACGGATGCTGCGATGCGGTTATAGGCCTCCACAACGGCGGGGCTGCAGGCCTCCGACACGAAGGTTTTGGTTGTCAGCGGAATGTTGAATTCCGGCGCATCGCGGAATTCCTGCGGCAGGAAGCCGCGCGCACGCTCAACAGACGGGATGTTGCCGGAAACGACCGTGTACTTAGCCATGACAGCGGGTTCCATGACGAAGTCGACGAAGGCAATCACGGCTTTCAGGTTGCGCGAAGAGGCAGGGATGGCCAAGGTATCCAGCCACAATTCCACGCCCTCGCGCGGATAGACATATTCGATCTTCGGGTTTTTCTGGCGGGCGATATAGGCGTCGCCGCTCCATGCCATCTGGAAGGTGACGTCATTCGCGGCCAGATGCTCGAAATACCCTTCTGCCTTATACGTTTTCACGAAAGGTTTCTGCGCGTTCAGGATGGTTTCAAGACGGGTATGGATGGCGGGCAGGGGGTCGCAGTTTTTGGTGCCGGCCGCGATGGAGGCGATTGCCATCAACGTTGACGATTCCTCTCCCAGCATGCCCACGCTTTCTTTCTCGCCCGCCGGACGGCGCAGGATCTGCTCCCAGCTGGTGATTTTCTCGTTTGTCAGTCCGGTATTCACCGCGATGCCGGTTGTGCCGTAAAAGAGCGGCAGCGACCATTTATATTCGGGATCATAAGCGGGTTTCTGCACGTTGCGCGACAGCGCGGCGCCATGGGCCTTCAACTGCTCGGGCAGCGGCTGCAAGAGGCTCGCGGCCACGAGACGGGAGATGTAATTTCCGGAGGGCGTGACGAGGTCGTACTGGCCGCCGGCCTTGAGTTTGGCTTCAAGGTCGTCATTGCTGTAGAACAGCGTGGCGACGACCTTGATGCCGGTCTTTTTCTCGAAGGCCGCGAACAGTTCGGGTGCTTCGTAGGTATCCCAGGTGTAGAGCTGGAGTGTCTGTGCGGGGCGCTTGTAAAAAAGGCCAGCCGTGATCGCAATCGCGATCAGGACAAACGCAGCTATGACACCCTTGTTCATTTCAGCACCCGGTCCCAGATCTTCTGCTGGTTCTTGACGACCTTGGGTGCGCAGTTGGTTGAGACCGGCGCGTTCAGGCCGGCGGGGATGTTGAATTCAGGCGCGCCCTTGATCTCCTCCGGCATCAGGTCTTTCGCGGCGTCGAGCGAGGGGACATAGCCCGAGAATTCGGCATACTGCGCGAGGTTTTCCGGCTTCAGCACGAATTCAATGAATTTCTTTGCGTTCTCCGGGTTTTTGGCGGTCGAGGGGATGGCGAGGTTGTCGATCCAGACCTCGACCCCTTCTTTCGGATAGACATACTTGATGTCTTTGTTCTGCTTGCGCGCAAGATATGCGTCGCCGCTCCATGCCATCTGCATCGCAACGTCGCTGGCCGCCATGCGTTCAATATAGCCTGTCGCGCCATAGACCTTCACGAAGGGCTTTTGCGCCAGTAGCAGTGCCTGAATTGCCTTGTAGGTGTCCGCACTGTCTTCGCAAAAGGGGCGGCCCAGCTGGATCGCGGCGATATCCATGACGGTGCCCGTGTCATCCAGCACGCCGAGGGTTTTCTTTTCATCCGCAGGGCGCGTGAAGAATTGCGACCAGCTGGTGATTTCTTCCTTTACCAGTTTCGTGTTCACGGCGATGCCGGTGGTGCCGTAGAACAGCGGCAGTGAGTGTTCGTTTTTCGGATCGAAGCCGGGGTTTTTGACATTCGCGGCCATTTTCTCGCCCATCGCCTGCAGGTCGGCGGGCAGGGGCTGCAGGAGCTTTTCGCCAGCGAGCAGCGGGATATAGGGGCCGGAGGGCATGACGATGTCGTATGCGCCGCCTGCCTTGATTTTCGCAATCAGCGCGTCGTTGCTGGAGTAGATGTCTGTCACCACGTCGATGCCTGTTTCCTTTTCAAATTTTTTGAAAAGGTCGTCGTTTTTGTAGGTGTCCCAGGTGTAGATGAAGAGTTTTTGTTTCTCTTCTGCACGGGCTGCGCCCGAAACAAATACGGCGCTGCCCGACAGGAGCGCGGCGACGGAGATGGCGAGGATGAATGATTTGAGTTTCATGTCAGGCAGCCTTTCTTTGATTGATTGCATAGGATGATACCACGAGGAGAATCGAAATCACGAGCAAAATGGCCGACACGGCGTTGATCTCCGGCGTGATGCCCTTGCGCACCATGCTGTAGATGTAAACGGGCAGCGTCATGGCGCCGGGCGGGGCGACCATTTGCGTAATGATGAAATCGTCGAGGGACGTGATGAAAGCGAGCATCGCGCCCGAGGTGACGCCCGGCATCATCAGCGGCAGCGTGACGCGGCGGAAAGACTGCCACGGCGTTGCATAAAGGTCGGCGGCGGCCTCGAACAATGACGGCGGCAGGGTTTCGATGCGCGCGCGAATGGGGGAATAGGCGAAGGGCACGCAGAAAACGGTATGTGCGATCAGCACCTGCGTCAGCGGATATTGGTCGATTAGTTTCAGGAATTCGGTCCCCGCCATGAATTCCGAGCGCAGGATGATCGAGAAGAATGACATCGTCGCAATCGCGATAACGATTTCGGGGATCAGCAGCGGCAGCGTCATCAGCATTTGCGACGAACCGGCCAGCCCGCGCGGCAACCGCCCGCGCATCCCCATCGCCGCCATGAGGGCAAGTATGGTCGAGAAGAAAGTCGCGCCGACGGCGACGATCATGGAATTCCATGTGGCGCGGCGCAGGTCGTCGTTTTCGAAAGCTTTGACATACCAGTCGGTCGTGAAGCCCTTCCACACGGTAATCAGGCTGTTCGCGTTGAAGGAGAACACGATGACAACAAGGATCGGGATATACAGGAAAGCGAGGCTGAGATAAGCCGTCGTCGCGACACCGGGCAGGCGGGAGGGGGAGTCGGCAACGGCCATTACACCAGCTCCTTGATGCCGCCGCGGCGCGACATGATCATCAAACCGATCATGACGATAATCATCAGCGCGACGGAAGCCGCCGAGCCGAACGGCCAGTCGCCGCCCTGACCGAAGAGGTTTTCAATCTTGTTGCCCAGCATCATCCGCTGACCGCAGCCCAGCAGCTGGGGTGCGAGGAAGGAGCCGATGGAGGGGATGAAAACAAGGATGCTGCCGGCAAGAATGCCCGGCATCGTGAGCGGAATGGTAACTTTGCGCAAGGTCTGCCAGCGCGTGGCGTAAAGGTCGGATGCCGCCTCCACCAACCGCCAGTCCATGCGCTCGAGGTTCGCGTAGATCGGCAAAACCATAAAGGGCAGGTAGCTGTAGAGAAGTCCGAGGCCGACCGCGAAATCGCTGCACATCAGCGTGATGGGGCTGGAGATAGCGCCGGTCGACATCAGCACGTTGTTCACAAGTCCTTCGTCGCGCAAAATCAGGATCCATGAATAGGTGCGGATCAAAAGGTTCGTCCAGAACGGGATGGTGACGAGCATCATCCACAGGTTGCGCTGGTGCGGCGGGCGCGTGGCCATGAAATACGCCATCGGGAAACCGGCCAGCAGGCAGAGGATCGTGCAAAGCCCCGCCAGTTTCAGCGATTTCCAGCAGATCAGCAGGAAGCTGGGGTCGAAGACCTTGTTGCCGTCGAAATCGGT
>JAQSWE010000219.1 GCA_029266795.1 Alphaproteobacteria bacterium
CCTTAAAATACATTTATTTCAGCTATTTAGTGAGATTGGGGCAGGGCGATAAACGCCATAAACCGCAGGGCAGGCAAATATTGCCGGCTGGTATCAGCGCCCTAACCCGCATATAGTAGGTATTCATGAAAGTCGACGGACCCGGAAAATCATCAGGCGCCAAGGGCGTTTCCAAGACCGGCGCCAAAAAGGGCGCGGGGGACGCTTCGTTTAGCGGCTTGATTGATTCAGCGGAAGAAACCGAAGAGCAAAAGCCCGTCAGCGGCGCAATATCCGTTGGCCAGCTGGATGCGTTGCTGTCGCTGCAGGAAAGCGGCGGCGGTACTTCCGAGGAAGCCCGCAAGAAGGCAAAACAGCGCGCGTCGATGCTGCTCGACCATCTCGATCAGGTGCGGATGGGCATCCTGCAGGGCGGCATCCCTGTTGCTGCGTTGCAGCAATTGACGAACATCGTCGGCCAGCACCGTGAAAAGATCATGGATCCCGTTCTGGCCGAGCTTCTCGATGATATTGACCTGCGCGTACAGGTTGAACTGGCCAAACACAGCATGAATCGCTGATTTTTACCCTTTTCTGTAATAATTTCATCATTTCAAGGGAATCCTAAAGCGGTATTGTGCATTAGGGCGTGGATGTTTATAATTTAAAGATACACAAAATTCCTAAGGTAACCGCAATGACCGCACAACCCGAAGCCTCCCCAACCATCCTGCCGCCGGATTACAAACCGACCGAAAAAGAGAAGTTCATGAATCCGGTGATGCTTGAATATTTCCGCCAGAAGCTGCTGCAATGGCGCGCGGAGCTGCTGGAGGAATCCACGGAAACCATCAAGGAAATGCAGGAAGACAACCTGCAGAAGCCTGACATCGCCGACCGCGCCTCCGCCGAGACGGATCACGCGCTGGAACTGCGTACGCGCGACCGTGAACGCAAGCTGATCTCGAAAATCAACAGCGCTCTCGAAAAGATCGACGATGCGTCCTACGGCTATTGCGAAGAAACGGGCGAGCCGATCTCCGTCGCCCGCCTCGAAGCCCGCCCGATTGCGACCCTGTCGCTAGAAGCGCAGGAACGTCACGAGCGCAAGGAACGCACGCAGCGCGACATGCGCGAATAAGCGTCAAACCAATACGCTAAAAAGCCCCCGCGAAACCGGGGGCTTTTTTTATGCCGAAACGCACGTTTCGAGTCGCAGTCGAGTCGGCATTCTCGCGCCGGATTTTTGACGTGCGAGGTGATAACCACCTCAAAAAAACTTTCCTAGCTTGAGCGGAAGTGTTTTGGAAAATATCGATGGCGTGTTTTGCAGCTTAAGCACTTGCGTTTTCAAGCCTGAATAGGACAAAAAACCTCCGTCAAACGAAAGACGGGCAGAGATATCTTTTGAACGCGGTGACTCTTTAACGAAACTTTAACTGTTACGGGTTTAAATATATGGCTGCGCCCTCTGACCGTAGGAAGATCGAGAGCATTTTGCGCGAACCGCTGACGCGGCATCGCCTTATGCTGAACTCGAAGCTGCGCGCCGCTCAAGCCGAAGAAAACCCGACGCCCTTCACCTTTGAAGACCTCAAGGCCTTCATGGGCGCGATCCGCAGCGCTGATCCCAACTATCAAAAAGAAACACTGAACGCGCTGGAGGCTGTCGCGACCGGCAAGGCTCCGCAGGAGCCGCGTTTTGATACGCCCGAAACGCAACTTATCTGGGGCGCGTCGCTCGCTTTCCTGTCGGCCAACCCCGACCAGATGAAAACCTGGCTGAAGCCGCCCGCCGAAGGCGTGGCGCTGCCACAGACCGAGCTGTGGAAACAGGTTTCGACCACCGATTTCGCTTACGGCGAACTCCTCAGCCACGCACACCATATCCGCGAAGCGCTGCGCGACAAGGACACGAAATACGGCTGGGGCGAACCCGGCACCGGTTTCACGTTTGACCGCGCCAAGAACCTCATCAACGTCGATTTCATGCAGTCGATGATCGTGGGCTTCGAACATGCCCGCGCCGACGTCTACCGTGAAATCGGCCATTCGCTGCTGTCGGTCACCTATCCGAAGCGGATGAAGGAAGTTTTCAAGGAAATGCAGCCGCTGATGAAAAAATCGCGACTGGCGCAGGCGAAGAAGGGCCCCAAGCTCAAGCCTGACGAATATAAAAAGCTGACCATGCTGTCGACCGAATGGCAGTTGCGCCACATGCTGTTCACGGCGGCCGAAGAAAACGTCGCCAACCGTTTCGTGTCCAATATGGGCTCGCAACTGCTGCAGGATTTCGGCGTATCGCTCAACAACACTGCCGTCACGCATCGCGGCGTCGGTCTCACGCGCCTGCCGAATGACGGCATGTCGGAAGAGCTGAAACGCTACATGAACCTCTGCAACACGGTTCAGCTCAGCTTCTTCGCCAACAACGCGCTGTTCGACAATACCGAAGCCGGCTGGGCAAAAGTGGGCATCGACCCGAGCCTCGTGCGCAAGACCGCGACGCTGAATGCGCGCCCCGCAGGCCAGAAGGAAGACACCGACGGCATCAACCATCCCGATTTCCAGCATCTGCGCGAACTGGCCGGCGGCCCGAAAGGCCTCGAGAATTTGCAGCCCAAGCAGCACGAACGCCTGTTCGGCTGGGCGAACCTGCGCAACCGCGTGGAGCGCGCCGATGCCGACCGCAAGGAAATCATCGAAGAAATCTGGCGCGATTACGCCGAAGACCTGATTCAGAAAATCCTGAAAATGGCCAATGACCAGATCGACGAAAATCTGGACAAGGCGCAGAAGGATCCGAAGAACCAGAAAGACAAAAAGAAACAGGACGGCAAAGACCTCGACCAGGATCAAGACGATCAGGACGGCGATGACCAGGATGGTCAGGACGGCCAAGAGGGCGATGACGGACAGGAAGGCCAGGGCCAAGGTAAAGGCAAGGGCAAAGGTAAGGGCAAGCCCCAAAAAGGCAAAAAGCAGCGCGGCAAGCCGCAAGGCGAGCAGGACGACGCTGATTCCGATGACGCCGACGGCGACGATGCCGATGGTCAGGAAGGCAAAGACGGCCAGAAAAAAGAAGGCAAAGATAAAGACGGCAAAAAAGGCGATAAAAAAGGCGACAAGAAAGAAAAAGGCAAAAAAGGCGAGAAGGGCGAAGACGGCGAGGAGCAGGACGGCGACGGTGAAGATGGCGAAGGCCAGGACGCTGACGGCGAAGAGCAAGACGGCGACAAGCAGGGCAAGCAAAAAGGCAAAGGCAAAGAAGGCAAGCTCGGCCAGGACGACGAAGACACTGTTCCCGTCGAAGGCGCCGGCGACCAGCCCGCCCCCAAAGGCTCGACCGAACTGCCGAGCGACGAACTGGACCCCAACGGCGAAGGCAAAGATGCCGATGGCGAAGGTCAGGACGCGGATGGCGAAGGACAAGATGCAGATGGCGACGACGCGGACGGCGAAGATGCCGATGGCGACGACGGCATGACCGCAGACGAGCTGGAGAAAGAGCTCGATAAGCGCAAGCAAAAAGGCGAAGAAGGCGACGACGCAGACGGACAGGATGGCCAGGACGGTCAGGATGGCGAAGGCAAGGGCAAGCCCGGCAAAGGCAAACCCGGCAAGCCGTCCAAGCAGGCTGGCCATGGCGACGGCAAATCGCTCGAAGAGCTCGCGAAATTGGATTGGACCGACTACCAGAAACGCATCGCGGAACTGGCAGGACCCATCACGCGCGTGCGCAAATTGTTCAAGGACGTTCAGGAACGCCAGTTGCAGCGCAAGCGCGCAGTATCGTCGTCCCTCGAAATCCTGCCGGAAAACGGCGAGGTGAAGGACCGCTTCAACGTCGAAGCGCACCGCAACCTCACGATCAAGCGCAAGACGGGCGATGTCGAAGAAAACGACCTGAAACGTTTCCATTCCGACCAAGTGAAGATGGTGCCGACCGAAGTCGATATCGTCATCATGATCGACGGATCAGGTTCCATGAACGGCACCGCGCTCAACTCGGCGCTGCAGGCGGCCGCGATCATGTTCGAAGCGGCCTCCGGCAAAGACATGAAGATGAACGTCTATGTCGGCATGTGGGGCGATGCAAACCCGCCCATGCTGATCACGCCGGGCGCAGACCGCGTCGAAATCGGCAAGCAGATGGCGCGCGCGCAAAAGGGCCTGAATTCCGGCACCGACCTCGCGCCCGCAATCAAGAAGGTCGCGAAAACGATCGGCGAACAGCGCGGCAAGAGCGGCACGCTCTCGGGCTTCACGCACGTCCTGATTATCTCGGACGGCGACATGTTCGACCCCGCGCCCTCGACGGAACGCATCATGACCATGTTCGAATACTCGGACAAAATCACGTTCGATACGGCCATCATCGGCCGTCCGGGCACGAGCATGGAGACGATGGCCAAGAAGATCAAAGGCCACAAGAACTACCAGGACGTGGGGGTTACGCTTGGTAGCAATCCCAACGAAATCCCGATGGCTATTGTCGGGCTACTGCTTGAAAAAGTGAAGAAGACCGGCAGCTTTGTCGCAATTCCGAACAGTCAAAAACGCCGGGCCATGAATCGGGCTCATAACAAAATGGATAGGAAGCCATGAAAAACAACAAAATCTCGCCGCTGAAGACGCCGCTGAAAGACCTCACGCCTGAGGATCTGAAGTCTCTCGAGAAACCCCTTGGCACCTCCGACCGCCCCTACCCGATGTGGGGTTCGCAGCGCGTCGAGCATAACGGCCGCGCCGATCTCGAGCAAGTTTTGTCCGTCATCGCCGACGACACCTATCCGATGAAAGTGTTCTCGGACCGCCCCTATAAAGAAGTCATCGCCATGGCCTATGCGGACATGCCCGTCCCCTCCATGCTGCCGCTGTTCTTCGACGGTCTGGAACGCCGCAAGCCGACCTCCACCAACCGCACGCAGATGATGATCGGCGATCCCGGTGCCGGTAAATCCTTCCTTGGCGCCATGCAGGGCCGCCTCCGTTCGCGCGACCCGATTGAAGTATTGGATTGCGGCGGCAAGAACATGCGCGAATTGCTGTTCGAAATGGTCCTCGACTTTGGTGCGGGCGATGCCCTGCCGAAATCGATCGACAAACGCCTGCAAGCAGGCGCGCTCGAGCCCCTGTCGGTTGCCCTGCTGAAAGGCCTGCCCTCCGAAGTCGTCAGCCTGAACGCTGACGGCCAAGTGGCGTCGATTGACTGGAACGGCCTCAAAACCTCCGGCAACGACAAGGTCGAACAGGCTTTCGAAGTGCTGAAAAAAGTCTCGAAAATCGAAGGTCTCGACAATGCCGGCGGCAACGCGCTCGGCATGAACTCGCAATACGGCCCGCTGATCCGCAAATTCATGGCGGGCGAAGAGATCGTCCTCGACGAGTACAACAAGTCGCGCGAGGGCACCGACGACAACCTGCAAACCGTCTGGCAGTTCTGCATCGGCGAATTGAAGGAATGCACGGTCGAAAACCCGCTGAAGAACAAAGACGCTTCGGCTGGCCCCTCCGAATTCACCTTCCGCCGTGAAGACATGAAGCCCGGCTTCTTTGTCACCCTTACCGGTAACAAAAAAGAAGACGGCGTCACCACGCGCTCGCTCAACAAATCGGTCTATTCCCGCCTGTCGCCCCAGACG